>CAZZZG010000045.1:0-30438 GCA_964658525.1 uncultured Edaphobacter sp. | reverse complement strand
GGAGCCTTCCAGCTATATTCTGGTGCTGACTGGGATAATGGGCGCAGCAGGCGCGATTCGCCGCAGGTTCAAAGCGTAGCCGTACTTCTAGATGCCAGAGACTCGGTCCAGCACTTGAATGGCATGGCCAATCAGCAGGATCACGGGAGCGGGACCGACAGCTTCCTCGTCGACTTCGTCTAGAGTCGAAATATAAACGTGCTCATCAGCCGCGGTCGCCTTGCTGATCGCGACGCAGGGTGTCTCACCGGGTATCCCGGAAGAAATAAGGTCCTGTGCGAGGGCACGGAATTTACGGCCTGGCATGTAGATCACCAACGTGGCGTCTTGAGGGAGAGCTCCCGTCCACTTCGGCTTCAGATCCACCTTTTCTGCCGCATGATGCGCTGTCGCAAGAATCAGCTTTGAAGCTGCGCTTCGATCTGTCAATGGCGTTCTGAGTCTTGCCGCGGCAGCAAACGCCGTCGTGATACCCGGGACGATCTCGAACGGGATATTCGCTGATCGCAAGGCCCAAATCTCCTCGCCAGCCCGCCCAAAGATCAGCGGATCGCCCGACTTCAGCCGAAGCACTGACCTGCCTGCCTGCGCGGCCTCCAGCATAAGAACATGGATCTCGGCCTGCGTAATACGTGGTTGCCCGCAGCGCTTCCCGACCGGAATGATCTCTGCACCGGCGTGGGCGAGCGAGAGGATTTCAGCGGAGACCAGATCATCCGGCAGGATCAAATCCGCGGTTTCAAGCAACCGAAGTACTCGGAGCGTTAGCAGGTTAGGATCGCCGGGACCTGCACCTGCTAGGTAGACAGTTCCAGGCTGAGCAGCAGCGTTCACGATTTCTTCTCAGGGAGTGGATTCTTCAAAGCATGTTCGCGGGCAAGCAGGCGAGACGGGCAGGATTCGTAGCCACAGACTTCGCGTTGCGCCAGTTGATGAAGCAGCCACTTACGATCTTCGTTAAGCGGCTCGATCTGCGTCACCTCGCGCCGCAGGTTGCCCAGGTCCGTCAGCCAGTCGCCAACGTCGAGCGGCAGTTGCGCATTAATCTCTTTGCGCAGCCGCTGGGCCAAAGCAGGACTAGCCCCCGCAGTAGAAATAGCGATCTGCAGGTCACCCCGTCTCACTACCGACGGGAAGTAAAAATCGCAAAACGGGGGGTCGTCCACTGCATTGCAGAGGATGTTCTTCTCGGTCGCTTCTTTAAAAATGGCTCGATTTACAACAGGATTATCGGTCGCTGCAACCACCAGGAACTGCGACGTCAAGTCACCCGCAGCATACTCCCTCCTCAGCCACTCGATCTCGCCTGCAGCGGCCATGTCCACAACGCGAGGACGCGCCTCCGGTGCAATGACTGTGACCTTAGCGTGAGCTGCCAACAGCGAATCGATCTTCGCTTCGGCCAAATTCCCCGCTCCAACGACAACGCATGGCCGCGCTGCAATCTTTAGAAAGATAGGAAAAAGATCCATGAAGCTAGGTTACTCTCCCGGCGCGTAACGGCCAGCGCCAACCGGAGGAGCATCCCGGTCGACTGGATCTACAACCGTACCTGCAAGCTGAGCGCGAAGGCTGTCGTCATCCACGCGAGCGAAGTAAGCACGCAGGTCTTCTTCCGGTTGGCGCGCAGCAAGATAGCCGCGCAACAGCCGTTCAATTGCATCCGGAACATCCTCAGCAGCGGCCCGATAACCCAGCGGACGAGCGGTTCGCGCAAACCTACCTACCGCGCCCCCTACACAAAAATAGAAGGCGTCTACCGATTTCCCATCCTTTTTGATCTTTTTTCCCTCAAGTCCGATGTCAGCAATCCAATGCTGTCCGCAGCTATTAGTGCAACCGGTCACGTGTAATTTTATCTGCTGATCGAAGGCTGGAAGCCGCTCTTCCATCTCACTCACGAGCCACTTCGAAAAGCTCTTCGTCTCTGCAATTGCCAGCTTGCAAAACTCTGTGCCTGTGCAGGCGATCGCCCCGCGCCAGAAAGCTGAAACATCCACCTGCAGTCCCATCCCATTGAGCGCAACAACCAGATTAGCCGTCTTCGCGTTCGGCACGTTGGCGATGAGAATATTCTGCATGATTGTCGTTCGCAGTTCTCCGTTGCCGTACTGTTCAGCTAGTTCCGCCAATTGATGAAGTTGTTCGCCCGAGATGCGGCCACGCAGAACACTGGCACCCACCGAAGACAGTCCCGCCTGTTTCTGCGGGGCGACGCCAATGTGATCGCGATAGATATCGTCTGGGACCACATCTTCGCTGACAGGGCTTGGGTCCAATTTATAACCCAGCTTAGTTTCTATCGCTTCGACAAAAGACTCCGCAGTCCAGCCGTGTCGCATAAAGAGATACTTGATGCGAGCCCGGGCGCGGTTTTCACGAAGCTCTTGCTGCTCGCGAAAGATCTCGGCAGCCGCATGCACAGCCGCATATGCCTGATCCTGTCGGATGAATGCGGGGATACGCACTGCAAGGTGAGGTTCTGTCGAAAGGCCTCCGCCTACGCGCAGCGTGTAGCCAACCTCCTCCTTGCCATCCACAACTCTCTTGATTGCGGTCAGTGCAAGGTCATTGATCTCTGGATAGGTGCACCACAAAGGGCAACCGGTGACAGAGATCTTGAACTTCCTCGGCAGGTTGTAAAACTCAGGATTCGCCGTCAGCTTGTGTGCGATCTCTACGGCCAGCGGAGATGCGTCGATGAGCTCATGCCCATCAATTCCCGCCAGCGGGCATCCCGTTACATTGCGAACTACATCCCCGCATGCGCCCTTGGGGCTCAGTCCCACTGTGGTCAGTGCGTCAACTACCTTCGGCAACGCATCGATCGTCAGCCAATGCAGCTGTATATTTTGCCGCGTCGTGATGTCTGCAAGATTTCGAGCATACGTCTTTGTAAGATCGGCTATGACACGCAATTGTGAGCTGTTAAGGATGCCGTTTGGCAGACCGATACGCATCATAAAGTATTCGGTGGCCTTCCCCTCGCCGCCGACACCACCGGTGGCTCCCACGCCATCCCCTTGCGTGTAAATCCCCCACCATTTGAAGTAGAGTCCAGCCCACTCCGGCAGAACAGCTTCGCGGCCTTCACGAGCAAACTGCCGGACCTCCTCCCATGCCTCCCACGGATTTTTCGCCAGCTTCAGGCGCTCCGACTTCTGTGCTTTGGTCTCTTTGACGGGGGGAGTTTCGGGGGTGCCCATGATGAGTATCCTTTTTGTCTGCGATAGAAAACAAGAAAGCCCACTGTGTGTCAGTGGGCGCTGGTGACTTTGCTAAGAGAATCGAGACTTATTGGGTAAGTCCACGACATGAGCAAAGGCAGCGGCGCACGCAGTTGTGACAACACGCGCAACAAGCCAGTGACATTCGTGGAGACGTACTCACCATACGTCTAAGGTTAGTTGCGAGAGGAGCGCACGTCAAGGCTGGGAAGCCATGTCATCTCCAAAAAACTCAATCTGCTTCTGCAAGCGAGAGCTTGTGCCGCACATCCGAGCCGCGAACCCAGAAGATCACATCCTCTGCGATATTCGTGGCGTGGTCCGCCGCGCGCTCCAGGTTACGCGAGATGATGATCGCATTCAGCGCCTGCCCGCTAACCACCGGATGTTGCTGCATTACCTCAATCAGCTCGTTCTGAACGTCGCGGTTCATGTCGTCGATCTCATCGTCCATCGCGAGTACAGACTCTGCCAGCTTGGCGTCGGCCTCCAACAACGACTGAATCGCACGCCGGATCATGACCCCAACCTTCTCACCCATATCCGGAATATCGATCGGCAAAGAGATCTTCGGAGATTCATGCAGGTATTGGGTCCGCGAGGCAATGTTAGTGGCTTGGTCCCCAATCCGCTCCAGATCGCCGTTGATCTTGATCACAGACAGAATGAAGCGAAGATCGATCGCCATCGGCTGTTCTTTCGCGAGCAGGTCGTAGGCCATCTCATCGACGTCACGCTCAGCCGTATTGATTGCCGCTTCAATCTCCTTCACGTGGTCGCAAAGACTCATATCCCCAGTCAGATAAGCCTCCAGCGACAACGAAAGAGCTTGCTGCGAGAGCGCCGCCATGGCGAGAAGCTTGTCTTTGAGAGCTGCAAGTTGCATTTGAAAGTTAATGCGCGGCATCGGGGAATCCTTCTTTACAGTTCGTCCCACTATTGTGACGGAAATAAAGCGAAGAAACCATAAATATCGCCTCCACAAAGTGCGGGAATGTACATACTTTGGGCCACGCCCAGGCTACTTGTAGAGAATGTAAGCTTCGCGCTGGTGCTCAAAGGCGGCCAAGTCCTTCTCCCATCCAGCCGCGATCTTACGCGGATCGTCCATGTTCGTCAGTGCCTGCATCGTGTCCACATTTGTGACCAGATATGCGGCTCTGGCCAATTGAAATTCTGGATAAAGATGGTGCAGCGCGCTAAGGAGTTCAATCCCCATCTCCGGAGAATCGAATGCACTTCGATCGGTTACGGTAAACGCAACTCCGGGAATCGTCTTCCCATGAGAAGGGTAGTGGTTGGAATCTTCCGCCACGGCAAAACTCGTCGACGCAAAGCTCACGCCGGGAATTTTTCGCCCCGTCAGGTAAGCAGCCAGCTCCGGCGCATTAATGTAGGGTGCTCCAATACGTTCGTACGGCTTATCTGTTCCGCGACCGACAGAGATGTTAGTCATTTCAGTCATGCCCACCGCGGGGTACAGGGTGGCGGCCGCCGGACTCCGGAGATTTGGGCTTGGATTTGTCCACTTCAACCCCGTCTCATCAAAATATTGTCCCCGAGACCAGTTTTGCATCGGCACAACAGTGAGTTGGGCATGGATAGGCACCAGGATATTGCTTGAGGTCGCACTCGGAACCCTCCGTTCGCTGTTGAAGTAAAGGGCAAGTTCCCCAAGGGTCATTCCATTGCGAACCGGCATAGGCATGTAGTTGTTGTAGGATTCCGCTCCAGCATCAGAGACTGGACCCTGCACAGCTATCCCACCATTCGGGTTTGGCCGATCGAGCAGAATGATTTCGATATGTGCCTGCGCTGCGGCTTCGAGAAAGTATCCAACGAGTGACTCATACGTATAGAAACGAACTCCAACATCTTGCAGGTCGATCACCACAGCGTCGAGATCCTTCAGTGACTCCATACTCGGATGGCGCTGCTCAGGTTTTGCGCCATACAGACTCAGCACAGGAAGCTTCGTCGTGGGGTCCACATCGTTACCGATCTTAACGGTATCCTTTGCCCCCAAAAGGCCATGTTCCGGCGAGAACAGAGTCTTCAACTCAACCTCAGGAAGACTGTGTTGGAGGACATCAATAGTTCTGACGCCCTGGCGATCAAGGCCAGTCTGATTAGTCAATACGCCCAGCCTTAAATGATTGCCGTGGCGTTTTGCAACCTTTGCCAGCACGTCGAAGTGAGTCGCCTCAAGCACATCGATGCCCGTAAGCGTTTGGGAGTATGCAATCGTCGTTGGGTGCTCCTCGCCAACCCGCATCGCACGAGCCGCAGCCGAGGCCACTTGTCCCCTCAACACTGAGATAGGGGGTGCGCCACGAGGATGGATTGCATTCGACAAAATAACGACAAAGCTGTCGCTCTCCGGATCCATCCATAGGGATGTTCCAGTAAACCCCGTATGTCCAAAGCTCCCGATCGGGAAGACCTCACCCCGCGGCCTTGAGAACGCCGAGTTAATATCCCAACCAAATCCCCGCGCAGCCACACCTGTCGTCGTCTTTCCGTCCTGAGTAAAAATCGTCGCGCCCGTCACCGCAGCAGACGGCTGTTCCGGCTCTGTCATCAGCTTCAAAGTCGCCTGACTCAATGGAAAACTGCTCTGTCTTCCCGCAAGCCGGTCCAACAGTGCCTGAGCGAACCGCGAAATATCTGCGGCTGTAGAAAATACTCCAGCATGCCCCGCAACTCCACCCATCCGACGAGTCGTCGGATCATGCACGGTCCCGCGCAACATCCGGCCAAAATCAGGATTATTACTCGCCGCACCCTGATCATCATAAGCAGTAGGAGCAATCTGAGGAATCCACTCTTCACGCCGCCAGCCATCCGACTTGCAAGCACTGAACCCATGGCCGCCCGCGTTCGTCAGCAAACCGGTGCTGTCCGGCAGCCCCCCACAGGCTTTACCCATCGGTAGATATCTCGTATGCGTCATTCCCAGCGGCCCGAAGATATGATCCTGCGCATATACATCCAGCGATTGCCCACTAATCTTCTCCACCAACGCCCCCAACGTGATGAAGTTAATATCCGAATACTTGAAATGCGTTCCCGGCACGGTCTCGAGCGGCGCATCCATCGCCCGCCGAATCCCCTCCGCTTTATCCGGAGCAGCCAACCCCCACGCATCCTTCAGGTCAAGATCCTCGGGCAAACCCGAGTAGTGCGTCAGCAACTCTCGAATCGTGACCGCCTGCTTCCCGTTGGCCGCAAACTCCGGCAGATATTTGGCGACGGGATCGTCGAACTGAAGCTTATGAGCCTCATAAAGCTGCATCACTGCCGTAGCTGTAACCAGACACTTCGTCAGCGACGCCATATCGAAGACGGTATCTTCCGTCATCGGTTCCACAGTAGGTTCAAGCGCGCGATTCCCGTAAGCCTTTTCAAAGACAGTCTTTCCATCGTGGCCGACAAGCACTATCGCACCCGGAAGCTTCTTTGCGCTTATAGCCTGATCTAACAACGTAGAAACCGCGCTGAAATCATAGCTCTCATGAGACACCGCTTGACTCTCAGCAGCAACGTCGCGTGATGAGAGAAAAAACGGAGCAGCGAACAACAACAAAATGGCGACCTTCGCAGCAGTCTTGTGCGGCAACTTACCAGCTCCATTTCCACGGAACAAAAGACTGCCGAGCGACCCGACCACAAACGTAACAATCGAGCCAATCAACACATACCAGGTGAACGCAACATGCGGAATTGTGATCGGTCCAACTTTGATCACACCTGGAGAGAGCCAAAGCCAAAGGTTCAACCCAAACCCACAGATCATTCCAAGAATCGCCCCCGTCTGCGTGGCGTAACGGGTCAGTGTCCCCAGCAGAAACACGCCGAGCAAAGCACCATAAGCCACCGAAGCAATCGACAACCCGACCTCCACCACGTGGCCCTTACCTCCAGCGAATACGCTATACACAGCCACGCCAAACAGCACCAGCGCCCACACTACCGTGCTCGACCGTGAGATCAACATACGCTCCCGATCGTCTGCCTCCGGTCTCCAGTGCATATAAAAATCCACCACAGTCGTCGACGAAAGGGAATTCAGCGCCGCGCTCAAATTCGACATCGCGGCAGCGAGAATCGCAGCCACCAGCAGCCCGGCAATCCCAATCGGCATCTCGCGCACAATAAACGTCGGGAAGATCCGGTCCGCCGAAGAGAACACTGTCGGATGCAATCCATAGAAAACGTAAAGCCCAACGCCGATCAGCAGAAAAAGCGTGAACTGCAAAAAGATCACAGCCCCGCTCGAAAGCAACGCCAGCCTCGACTGACGCAGATTCCGCGCGGCCAGCATTCGCTGCACCATCAACTGATCGGTGCCATGCGAGGCCATCGTCAGGAACGTCCCCCCCAGAACTCCCGCCCAAAACGTGTAGCTCTGTGTCAGGTTCAGCGCGAAGTGGAACAGCCTAAACTTCCCCGCGGCCGCTGCAACCTCGTGAATATGCGACCATCCTCCGGGCACATGTGTTCCCAACGTAAAAATTGCAACCATCGTACCGCCGATATAGATTGCCATCTGCACCACATCGGTCCAGATCACCGCCGCCATTCCGCCTTCAAACGTATACAGCAGCGTAAGAGCCGAAATGATCCCGATAGACAGCACATCGCGCGTCCCGATCGCAATCCCCACCACGATGCTCACCGCGAACACGCGCACCCCTTCAGCCGCGGCTCGGGTCAACAGGAACAATCCTGCAGTCACCTTGTGCAATGTGTGTCCGAAGCGCTGATCGATCAACTGATATGCCGTCAGCATCCGGCCTTCAAAATACTTCGGCAGAAAGATGAGCGCCACCACCACGCGGCCCAGCATGTATCCGATCACGATCTGTAGGAACCCAAAGTCCCCGACAAACGCCACACCGGGAATACTGATGATCGTTAGCGTGCTGGTCTCGGCCGAGACGATAGATAGCGCAATTGCCCACCACGGAATCGTCTGATCTGCAAGAAAGTAGCTCCGGAGCGATTTCGTGTTTGGATCCTTGCCACTCCGAAACCGCAGACCAAACAGCGTGATACCGATCAGGTAGACGACGATCAGTGCAAGATCGAAGGGGTGAAGGCGTGTAGGAACTGCGGCAGCATACATTCGTGCCAGTGTATAGCGCCAGCGCCCCTAAACGCAGCATGTGCGAACCGTCATTTCAAATTCAGTGACAGCTTCAGTACCCCTTAGCGTTAGCCTCTTCAGCTCGCAGAGCAAGTCCCCGCGCAACCGAAGTAAATTCATTGCCGGTGCGGACTCGCGAAGAGGTAAATCTTGACTCGAAGATGCGCCGAACTGCCGGCACGAAACTAGTCCCTCCAGTCAGGAACACGCGGTCGACCTCTCGCGGAGAGATGTCGCTGGCAGCGAGCAGCGTGTCCACGCATCTCTCGATCGCTTGCAGGTCTTCGACGATCCAGCTTTCAAACTCTGCGCGCTCAACTGTCGCTACAAGATCCATGCTGCCGTCGCGGAAACGGAACTTGGCGGTTTGATGATTCGACAGATCGACCTTTAGCCGCTGCACAGCTTGATGAAGCTGGTATCCAAGGTCCTCCTCGATCAAGTTGATCAGCGCTTCGATCTTCTCTGGCTCCTGTGCCCGCGCCCGAGCGCTCTTCAGTATCTCGGCTACATTCCGTGTCTTCAGAAAAGAAAGATAATGCCAGCGTTCGAGGTTGGCGTAGATCCAGGCCGGAGCCGCGGGGATAATGCTCGCCGGACGGTCTGGAGCATGCGAGTACGAACGTTCGAAGCTGTCCGAGCCCAGCGCCGGAGAAACCAGTTTGCGGACAATCCTCGCATCGAAGCTATCGCCCGCAAGCCCCAATCCGCTGTTGCCCAACAGATCCTTTGCCGTCCGTCCGCGCGCACGAACACCAGGACCAACATGCAGCAGCGAGAAGTCGCTGGTACCCCCACCGAAGTCTCCAATGAGTATCAATTCGTCGTGATCGAGAGTTGATTCGTACGCGTAAGCCGCCGCAATCGGCTCCATCTCGAACTCGACTGACTCAAAACCCGCGTGAATAAACGCCTGTCGTAACCGCTGCACTGCGAAGTCATCGTCCTCAACGCTGTCGGCACCCACGAATCGAACCGGACGCCCCACCGTAGCCTGTCGAACGGGATGCCCAAACTGCCGTTCTGCAGACAATCGCAGATCGGTGAGTATGCGCGAGATTAAATCCTCAATGGTGTACCGCCGTCCGAACACCTCTGTACCAGTCAGCGTTCTGCTGGTCAGGTAAGATTTCAGCGACTGAATCAGACGGCCTTTGTGTTCGGCATGGAGGTAATGCTCAATCGCCTGTGGCCCCGTGAATCCTTTAATCTGCGTGCGACCAGAATGCTTATGCTGTTCCAGGTAAAGCACGGAGCGGAAGGATTCCGTGGCCGCTGCCGCAGCAGGGAAGGAGACCAGCTCCACCGTTCCCTCTCCTCGAGCAGAAGCGATAGAGCTGTTCGTAGTGCCGAAATCAATTCCGAGTGCGTGGCCGATAGGGTGCGTCGAAAGCATGGTCTTTTAGATTGCCAGATTCTTCGACCGAAGCGCCACTAGCTTCTCCCGCAAACTTACTTCGGAGCCGGAGCTGGAGCCGGCGGCGGTATGCCCAGGTCAGCAGCCGGCGGAAGCGTATGAGTATCGGACCACTGACGCTGCGCGCTGCGAAGTCTATCGCTTCGGGCCTCCCATATTCCCACCGTGTAATCGTAGTGCTCGAGCACTGGACGCAGCCCATAAGCACGGTTGGAGCGGTACCACGCCTGCTCGTATAGATCACGCAGCAGGGAATAGGCGTCAATGTAATCCTGAATCCGCCCATTGGCCCCATTGATGTCCGAAAGCTCACGACTTACACTCATGCGCTGCTTTTTATCCGTCGTGTTTTGCATTGCATAGGCGCGTTGATAACCCTCCGAAATCTCCTCGGCCAGTTGAAACTTCAGCCCGATCAGATCCATCCTCCGCGCTCCCAGCTCCAGTGCGTCGATGGCTGCAGTCTCACGCAGCGTCGTAGGAGCGCTCGGATAAGAGTCCGCTGGATCGTAAGCCTTAGGCTCCGCCGAAACCGGTGCTGGAGCCGGTGCAGCCGCCCTTGCCTGCGCGATCAAAGTCAGCGCTCGCTCCGCATGCAGCCGCAGATCATGAGCATAGGGAAGCACCTGTGCCCCGATCCTCAACCCATCCTTCGACATCGGGTCTAGCCAAAAGATGCTGTTCGTTCCATCGCCCTCCTTCGCTTGATCTTTCAGTATCGAATGGGCCAGCATCATCTCCTTTTGCGCCTCATTCAGATCGCCCGTCGCGTCGCCATGAAACACCTGCGCATAAGAATTCTGGAATTCCGGAATCGACGACTCCCCCTTCTGCCAGGCCGCCGCAGCACCAAAGAGAATCCCGTACCAATCCTGGTTGAAGAGTCCTTCGCCATCGTCGTTCCAGATCGTGTTCAGCTGTCCCGTCGACCCCAGCCGCTGCCCGTCCGCAGTAAAGCGCTGAATATTAGCAAGCGCATAGTTATTGTTCGGATACACCCTGCGGAAGTTATTGACGCTCGGAGCCACCCAGGTCTCCATCCCCGCGTTTATAAACGGGGTCAAAAAACGGTCATACCCTCGAGGCTCCGGGTTATAAACCCATGCAATCGCGATCGTGGAATCCTTAAACGATTGTGGCAGACCCTTCAGCAGATCCGGTGAATCCTGCGCGATGTCCCCCCAGAAAAGGAACCGGCGATTGAGCGGCCTCAACTCAGCAACTATCTTTTGCAGAAAATCCAGATAAACCGCTCCGAGTCCACGAGCATCCACATCGGCCTTGGTTTGCCCCAGCCCAAGGTCGACCGTCTCATCCGCTCCAATATGCAAAAACGGCCCCGGATAGAGCGCCGCAAGCTCAGTAAACATCTGCTTGATCAGCGCAAGCGATCCCGGCTGCCCCGGCGCCAGCACTGCCCCATGCGGAGTCTCCGCCAGCGGTTGGTACTGCTCCCACCCCAAATTATGATGGAGATGCCCAAACGCCTCCTGCTCCGGCACCACGTCAATGTGATAAAGCCGCGCATAGGCAACCAGCTCTCTGGCCTCCTCAGCTGTGACACTTCCCCCTGGCGGCCCCATCAGAGGGTTCGACGCATACTGCTGCGTATGTTCGAAGTAGGGAGAATATAAATTGACCTTATA
This sequence comes from uncultured Edaphobacter sp., assembly GCA_964658525.1. Lineage (GTDB taxonomy): Bacteria > Acidobacteriota > Terriglobia > Terriglobales > Acidobacteriaceae > Edaphobacter. The sequence continues at coordinate 18,999 of CAZZZG010000045.1, read as the reverse complement.
AGCCGCCAGCGTCCGAATCAGGTGCTTCTGAAACTCCAGCGTAGTCACCGGTCCTCGCGACAGGTCATCATCGAGCCCGCGATACTTCATCGCCGGCCAATCCCTGATATTTGCCCCATGGAGCACCGCCCGAGCGCCATCCCCCTCAATTAACTGTTTGACGGTTTGCGCTCCATAGAACACTCCGGCAGCCGTATCCCCAATGACCGTCAGCCCATCCCCGCTCGCGGCGATCATGTAGCCTTCCGCCTTCATCTCATCGGTAAACCGACCCTCGGGATGCACAGCGAGTCGCGTCAGCTGGATCTGAACCCCAGTTGCCGAAGCAGCTTGAATACCCCGCGTCTGTAGCGTCATCGCCAAATCGTCAGCGGCAAATTGATCTTCCGTAGCGCAAGGCGCAGCACAGACGATACGAACGCCATGCGTCAACGGCTGATCGGTGGTCGCACGAATCTCGCGCGGGATCGGAATTAACTTAATAGAGGATTGTGCCGAAGCAAAGGAGCCAAGCACGCCAAAGCCGACCAGCAGGGTACCGAGACGAAAAAAATACATGAGGACAAAGGTAACTTAGTTCTGCGACCTATGCAGGTACCTATTCAGTTCCCGCCCAAATCTCAAAATGTCAGCCTTTCGTAAAATTTCCACAGAACAACGTATTTTCTCGGTGAATACAGCACAAATTATTCCTCTGTTCACACGACTTTGTGAGCATGGTTCAAAGAGCAAAGGAAGAAAGTTGGAGAGGCTTCAAGGCCTTCCCGCTCTCTTGTTGTCCTTGTGCCTTTCATATTTCTGCGAGGTTCCATGACGAAGCAACTAAGAGCGACCATGGCAGCGATATTGGTTATTAGTTCAATATCTCTCCAGGCGCAAACGAGCACGGCAACACACAAGACCGGTACGGCGACCGCTCACAAAAAGGCGCCAAAAGAGAGCCCGGTGGAGCGCCAGATCCGCGAACTGCGCGAGCAAATGCAGAACCAGCAGGCTCAGATCGACGCTCTCAAACAGCAGAACGCCGATAAGGACGCGAAGCTTGCTGCTGCTCAGCAGGCGGCTCAGGATGCACAAGCTGCTGCCGCCAGTGCTTCAGCCAAGGCTGATAGTGCCACCTCCGGTCTCTCGGCCAACACCGAAGCTGTCTCCACCCTGAACAGCACCGTGACCGACCTCAAGACCACCAACGTCGGCCTCGCCCAGACCATCAGCGATACAAAGAAGCAGCTTACCGACGAACTCGAGTCGCCTCTCGCCATCCACTACAAGGGTGTCACCATCACCCCGGTAGCCTTCTTCGCGGCTGAATCTGTTTACCGTCAGCGTGCTCTCAATGCCGACGTCAACACACCGTTTAACTCGACCCCTTACGGCGGTGCAGGACAGGCCCACACCAGCGAGTTCAACTTCTCTGGCCGTCAGAGCAGACTTGGTGCGCTCTTCCAATCCAACCCCGGACCGTACCACTTCGCGGGTTACGTCGAAGCTGACTTCCTCGGCGCCGGCGCCAGCAGCAACGAGAACCAGAGCAACAGCTACGTTCTTCGTCAGCGTCAGATCTTCGGTCAGTTCGGAACCAACAGCGGGTTCACTGTAACCGGCGGTCAGATGTGGTCACTCGTCACCGAGACCAAGAAGAGCACCGACAACCGCACCGAAAACCTGCCGGCAACCGTCGACGCGCAGTACAACATCGGCTTTAGCTGGGAGCGTCAGCCTGGTGTAAGGTTCCAGCAGAAGATCGGTGGATTCACCGCCGCGGCCTCACTCGAAGAAGCCGAAATCATCTACTCGGCAACCAATGCGAACTCTAACTTCTTCATCGGCAACGCAGGCGCGGGCGGTGGTCTCTACAACCTCACTGCCAACTACTCCAACAACATCGCCCCAGACCTGATCGTGAAGACGACTTACGATATGGGAGCTGCCCACTTCGAGGCCGGCGGTCTGGTTCGCTGGTTCCGCGACCGTTATTACCCCAACCAAACCCTCACCGTCCCATCCGCTGCGGGTGGAACGAATAACACCAAGGTTGGTGGCGGCTTCTTCGCTAACGCCCGCACACCCATCACTCACTATGCTGACTTCGGCCTCCACTTCCTCGGCGGCACCGGCGTAGGCCGTTATGGCACCTCAACGTTGCCGGACACGACCGTGCATCCAGATGGAACACTCGCGCCCATCAAGAACTACCAGTTCCTGGGTTCGCTCGAACTCCACCCGCAGAAGAAGCTTGATCTCGATATCTACTACGGTACGGAATACGCGCAGCGCACCACCTACCTCAGCACCGTTGGTGCAGATGCCGGCAAGCTCGTCGGTTATGCCCCCGTCACCAGTGCCAACACAGGTTGCAACGTCGAGACGCTGCCCACAACCCCAACCTCTGGTCTCGGCAGCATCGGCGTCTCCGGAAACCCGCCTTACAGCCCCGGCACACCTGCAAGCTGCTTAGGCGCAACCCGCGCAATCTCCGAGCTCACCGGCGAGTTCGTTTATCGCTTCTACAACAACCCGAAATACGGTCGTATGCAGTACGCCATGCAGTATAGCTATATCGAGCGTGATGCCTGGACCGGTGTCGGCGGCGCCCCGAAGGCCAACAACAACATGGTATTCACAAGCCTGCGTTACTACCTCCCGTAGTAGCTTTCGCACCACAAAAAAGGGCACCCCTCGGGGTGCCTTTTTTATTCGAGAGACCCCTTGCAGGGCGGTGCCGGCTCGGAGCCTTCATAAACATGATGGAGGCCAAATTGGTTACATCCGACTTGGTTTCGACCTTTTGTTCGAGGTACGGCCAAATCTTTGATACGCTTCATAGGCGACGTTTTTCCGACGCCTGCAGACACCAAGAGGTGATGAAGGATGATTCTCGACGCCAATAGGCTCTTTCCCGCGGACAGCGAAACGCGGTCGGTCGCCACAAGACTCTACGAGACAGTCCGGAATTCGCCCATCATATCGCCCCACGGCCACACCGACCCGCGCTGGTTCGCCGACAACGAAGCCTTTGCCAATCCCGCGGCTCTCTTCATTCAGCCGGATCACTACATCTTCCGCATGCTTTACTCTCAGGGAGTCTCGCTCGAATCGCTAGGCATCCCACCCCTCGAGGGCGTCGCTTCTTCCGTCGACCCGAAAGAGGTCTGGCGCATCTTCGCGAAAAACTACTATCTCTTCCGCGGCACCCCCACCCGTCTCTGGCTCGACTACTCCTTCGAAAATCAGTTCGGTCTTACCAAACGGCTCAACGCCGAGAATGCGGACGAATACTACGAAATCATCGCAAAGAAGTTGCAGACTCCCGAGTTCCGGCCCCGTGCGCTCTACGAGCAGTTCAACATCGAAGTCCTCTCCACCACCGATTCTCCCCTCGACACGCTCGAACACCACAAAGCCATTCGCGAGTCGGGTTGGCGGGGTCGCATTCTGCCAACCTTCCGGCCAGACTCGCTCGTCGATGCCGACTACACGGGCTTCCTCGACAACATCCATAAGCTAGGCCAGATCACCGGCGAAGACATCGGCACCTGGAAGGGGTACCTCAACGCTCTGCGCAACCGCCGCGCCTTCTTCAAGTCCATGGGGGCCACCGCAACCGACCAGGGCCACCCAACGGCTCTGACCGCCGATCTGGATCCAAACGCCGCAGCCTCTCTCTATGCTCGAATCCTCTCCGGTCGTTCCACTCCAGAGGAGCAGGAGCTCTTCCGCGCTCAAATGCTCACCGAAATGGCCGGCATGAGCATCGAGGACGGTCTAACCATGCAGCTTCACCCCGGTTCGGTCCGCAACCACAACCGGCAGTTGTATGAGCGATTCGGACGCGACAAAGGAGCCGACATACCCTCGCCAACCGAGTACGTCCGCGCCCTTCAACCTTTGTTGAATCGCTACGGAAACGATCCGCGTTTGACCTTCATCCTCTTCACCCTCGACGAGACCACCTTCTCTCGCGAACTGGCTCCTCTCGCCGGACACTATCCCGCGCTCAAACTGGGCCCACCCTGGTGGTTCCACGACTCGCCAGAGGGCATGATGCGCTTTCGCGAGCAGGCCACCGAAACCGCAGGCTTCTACAACACCGTGGGCTTCAACGACGACACCCGCGCTCTCCTCTCCATCCCCTCCCGCCACGACGTAGCCCGCCGTATCGACTGCGCCTTCCTGGCTCGCATGGTCGCCGAGCATCGCCTCGATGAGACGGAAGCCTTCGAAGTAATCCAGGACCTGACCGTCAACCTGGTCAGGAAGGCCTACAAGCTCTGACTCGGCCACGGGCTATCAAACAGAGAGGAGGATCACGGACCTGAGCAAACCGTGACCAACGAAGTATGAGCGACCGCGACCAACGAAAAAAATACTTGAAAATCGTGGCGTATTTTTTGTGGTCCAAATCAAACCGGCTCCCAGTCCACGTTAGCCACACATTCCACCACGTTCTCACCACCAAAACACCATCGCAAACTCACACATTTTCAGCCAACCCCCTTCAAAAACACAGCAAAATGGAAGAAAAGCAACACCAGACCCCACCGGAATTTTTTTTCGCGCAAGTCACATTTTTCTCCGCCGTCCATCTCATCAACTCAACGCATCCTCACCAGTTCCGGGAGTAAGATCAAAGCCCATGAGCCTCTTTTTTGCTGCTGGAAGCCCAACAACAGAGATGTCGCCTGCAGAAGTGCGATCAAACCTGTTCGAGGCTCTGGACAAACTAGGTCAGCGCAATAAAGTCCTTGCGGTCCCTCCTGATTTCACGCGAATGCACTCTCAGAGCGGCGTCCTTACCGAACTAGTCTGGCAATATTACGGAGACAAACTCGTCGATATCCTCCCCGCACTGGGAACTCACAAGCCCATGACTGATCAGGAAATTGCGACTATGTATGGCGCAACTCCGAGAACTCTCTTCCGCAAACACGACTGGCGCAATGACGTCATCACGCTGGGGGAAGTTCCAAGTGAATTCATGTACGAAGTGAGCGAAGGAAAGCTTGATTACACATGGCCAGCCCAAGTGAACAAATTGCTGAGCGGCGGTGAACACGATCTCATTCTCTCTATAGGCCAGGTCGTTCCCCACGAAGTCGTCGGCATGGCGAACTACAACAAGAACATCTTCGTGGGCACGGGCGGCGCCATCGGAATTCATCGCAGCCACTTCCTTGGCGCCGTGTACGGCATGGAGCGAATGATGGGCCGGGCTGATACGCCCGTTCGCCGTGTACTTAACTACGCGAGCGAACACTTCGCTGGCGGGATGCCGATCGTCTATGTGCAGACAGTCGTAGCCAAGAACGACGTTGGAAAGTTGGTCATTCGTGGCCTCTATATTGGTGACGATTCGGAGTGCTTCGAACTCGCCGCAGATCTCAGTCTCAAGGTCAACTTCAAGATGATGGATCGAGAGATCAAGAAGGCTGTGGTTTTCCTCGATCCCCACGAGTTCAAAAGCACATGGCTGGGAAACAAGAGTATCTATCGCACTCGCATGGCGCTTGCAGATCACGCCGAACTGATTGTCCTCGCACCCGGGGTTCGTGAGTTCGGGGAAGACTCCGCCATTGATGCGCTGATCAGGAAGTATGGCTATTGCGGAACACCGCGCACCCTTGAAGCAGTCAGGGAGGATCCTCAGCTGGCGGGTAACCTGAGCGCGGCCGCTCACCTTATCCATGGTTCCAGCGAAGGGCGGTTCACGATTCGATATTGCCCGCGCCATCTGAGCCGCGAGGAGATCGAGGGCGTTCACTTCGAGTATGGAGACCTGGCGGAGATGACGTCGAAGTACAATCCCGCAACGCTTATGGATGGTTGGAACGTAGTCGACGGGGAAGAGATCTTCTATATCTCCAATCCTGGTCTTGGGCTATGGGCTTATCAGGGTCGCTTCCAGAGCTAGATTCTATAAGGTTGCCGTTGATGATGACCGAGAGGATGCTGTTGGATGATTGTCGTGTTGATGGGCGTAAGCGGATCTGGCAAGACTACGATCGGGACGCTGCTGGCTAAGCGTGAAGGTGCGGTGTTTGCCGATGGAGATGATTATCATCCTGTGGCAAACAAGCAGAAGATGGCAGCAGGTCATCCGCTCAACGATGAGGATCGTCAGCCTTGGCTTGAGGCGCTGAACCGGTTGCTGCAAGATTGGTTTGCAGAAGGGAAGAGCGGTGTTCTGGCATGTTCTGCGTTGAAGGCGAGCTACCGGGTTACGCTGCAAGCGGGAATGCCGAAGGGTGCGGTAAGCTTTGTTTTACTTGAGGGGTCGAAGGAGATGCTTGCGGCTCGGTTGGCTGAGCGGAAGCATGAGTTCATGAGTTCCAAGCTATTGGATAGTCAGCTTGCGACGCTCGAGATACCGAGCGATGCTGTTCGCGTTGTGAATGATCGGTCGCCAGATGAGGTCGTCAGTCAGATACTTGCTCAGATTTCGCCAGGAAAGAACTGAGTTTTTGAGATAAGAAGGGGCATTTTCAATGGGGCATCCGTTGTTTGATTTGACTGGCAAGTCGGCGGTGGTGGTGGGGGGGACGTCGGGTATCGGGTTGGCGATGGCAATTGGTCTGGCGGAGGCGGGCGCCGATGTGGTGGCGACTTCGCGGCGGATGGAGCAGGTGGATGAGGCGGCGAAGGCGATTGAGGCGACGGGGCGGCGGTCGCTGCGCCTGACCTCGGATGTGGCCGATCGCGAGAGTCTGCAGGTTCTGCTGGATGGGACGGTGAAGGCGTTCGGCAAGGTAGACATCCTGGTCAACTGTGCGGGCCGGATCAAGCGGGAGCCTACTTTGACGGTCTCGGAGGAGACCTGGGACGGCATCATGGACACGAATGTGACCGGAACGCTTCGAGCCTGTCAGATCTTCGGGAAGCATATGCTGGAGCGCGGCTATGGGCGCATCATCAACATCGCTTCACTGAATACCTTCGTTAGCCTGAAAGAGGTGACGGCGTACGCTGCGAGTAAGGCTGCGGTTGGGGCATTGACCAGGTCTCTGGCGGTGGAGTGGAGCGCGCAAGGTGTGACCGTGAACGCGATTGCTCCGGGCGTCTTTCGGACCGCGTTGAATCAAAAGCTGCTGGACGAGAGCGAACGGGGTAAAGAGTTGTTGATGCGGACACCGATGGGACGCTTCGGGAAGACTGCAGAACTGGTGGGTTCGGCGATCTTTCTTGCTAGTGATGCCTCGTCGTTTGTCACGGGCGAAATTCTCGTGGTCGATGGCGGATTTCTTGCCAGTGGAGTGAATCAGTAGAAGCTGCCTCACGCTGACGACGGTATCGATCTGTGCGTTTTCCTAGTCGGTGGTACCCCCCTCCCCCCTTGGGGGTATTTTGGGCGTAAAATACTTTCTTTGAATTAGTTACAGGGTGGTGCTCGTCGTAAAATATTGATTCTAAATTTGTTACGCCTAAAATACTTTGAATGTGTTACTTGCACCAAGATCTTCGTGTTTAACGTCAAAGGGCCGCGGGGTCTCCGCGGCTCTTTGACTTGGTCTTTCCTAGCTTCATTCAGTATAGCTATTCGGCCATAACTCATGCGCAACGGTTATCTTGTTGTTTCAAATGGAGTTGGTGGAGATGAGGGCTTGACAGCTTCTAGTCAGCTGCGGCGGGATGACATTGAAGGCAAGTGTAGAGAGAGGACAACCGCAGATCCCCTTCAAGGATGACAACAAGAGGGGAAAAGGGCAACAACAAGAGAGGCAGAGGATGAGGCAGTGAACTGCGCGGGATCAGTCTTCCGCGGCGCTGTTCACGATGGGTGCGGAAGGACACGGAAAAAGCGACAGCGGGAGCTTATCGAACGGTGGATTTCGTGACCTGGTTGCTGCCGCTTTTGTGTTGGGTGGGCAGGATCCAGGGATAGAGGACGGCGAGGTTTGGTGGAACGATGGTGAGAAAGAGCAGGAAGACACCAACCATCTCTGGGATGTGAAACATGTTTCGACTCTCGAGGAAGAACGATAGGCCGATCAGCGCAACAATCGTCACGCAGATAACGGTGCGTGCAAGGGTCTTTGCCCAGGGTTTGTCGTCATTGGGAAGCATTTGAAACCGCCTTTCGTCGTGCCTTTGATAGCGATTTCTGCTATTAAATGCCCGTACTTTCAGCTACGACGGACAGACGCACGAGCGATTAATACGGCAGTGTAGGCCGCTCCGAAGCCGTTGTCTATATTTACCACGGTAACGTTGGGTGAACAGGAGTTGAGCATTCCCAAAAGCGCGGCGGCGCCGTCGAAGCTGGCTCCGTAGCCGACTGAGGTGGGGACGGCGATGACGGGGACGCCGACCAGTCCGCCTACGACCGAGGGGAGGGCACCTTCCATTCCGGCACAGACGATGACGACATCGGCGCTGGTGAGTTGATCGCGGACGGAGAGAAGCCGGTGGAGTCCGGCTACGCCTACATCGTAGAGGCGGGTGACTCTGGCGTTGAAGAGTTCTGCGGTGACGGCAGCCTCTTCGGCGATGGGTTGGTCGCTGGTTCCGGCGCTGAGGACGGCGATGTGGCCCTTGGGGTCTTCAGGAGGAGACTGTTTGAGCGTGATGGCGCGGGCTGATGGGTGGTGGATGGCTTTGGGGAAGGACGTGAGGACCAGAGCAGCGGTTTCGGCGTCGGCGCGAGTGGCGAGGACGTCGGTGCCGGCGGCAGCCATGCGGGTGAAGATTTCGACGGTTTGTTGCGGGGATTTTCCCTGGGCGTAGATGACTTCGGGAAGGCCAGTGCGGAGGGTGCGGTGGTGGTCGATGCGGGCGTGGCCGATGTCCTCGTAGGGCATGTCGACCAGACGCTGGGTGGCGGCTTCGGGGGCGATGGTTCCGGATTGAACGGCGGCGAGGAGTTCGAGCAGAGAAGCTTTGTTCATGATTGTTGCTTGAGACCTTCGTGAAGTTGGTTGTGAGAGCGGTTGGCCCGGTTTGTGATTTGGGAGTAGAGAGACGAGGAATCTCCCGTTACGCTGAGATGCCGCCATCGGATTTTATAAGTTGTCCGTTGATCCATGAGCCTTCAGGTGAGAGTAAAAACGCGATCAGATTCGCGGCATCGCCGGTGGTCCCCAAACGACCAGTCGGCTGTCGCTGCGTTAGGAAGATCCGAGTCTGGTCATCCATCCAGCCGGTATCAATTGGACCCGGATTCACCACATTTGATGTGATCTTCAAGTGGGCAAGTTCGCGGGCTGCTGCCAACACTATTCGATCGAGTGCACCTTTGCTGGCGCCATAGGGCAAGTTGCCTACAGTGTCGTCACTTGTCAGCGCCACAATGTGGCCGCCGCTTTCAGGCATTTGAATAGCGAGTTGCTGGATGAGTTGCCAGCTTGCGCGGACGTTGACGGCGAAGTGCCGGTCGAAACTCTCAAGCGTTGTATCCAGGATGCTTGATCGTACCGATTCGCAATGAGAGAGCACCAGAGCCGAAACAGGTCCTAGTTCGTTCCTGACTTTGCTGAAGAGTTGGGGAGCAGACTGTGATTGCTCCAAGTCTGCGGCGATGAAGATCACGCGAGAACCTGTTGAGAGGAGTTCTGCCTTCAGGATTTCCAAGTCCTCGGGATGGACTCCCCAAGGCATACGCTCGTCATAGGCCGCCCAGTAGGTGAGCGCGAGGTCCCATCCGTCAGCAGTAAGTTTCCTGGCGACGGCAGCTCCGATGCTCGCGATGCGGCTCACGCCTGAGATCAAAGCTACCGGCCTGCTCATGCCTGTAGTTTATCGGTTATCCCAGCCACTTGGGATTGGCTGCCGTGCCGTCGAAGTGGTTGGTGGTTTTGAAGAGTTCGAATTTGCCTTCGCTGGCGGCGGTGGCGGTGCGGGCCAGCAGGGAACTGATTTGGGCCTGGTCGAGGGGTTTGAAGGTGCGGGCGGCTTCAAAGGCCTGGTCGAGTGTCTGGGTGTTGTCGATGCCGGTGATGACGACTGAGACAGGTTGCGTTAGACCGTAGTGTAGAGCTTCGACGGGTTGGACGGTGTTGCTGTTGAGGATGAAGTGGTCGCCGAAGGTCTTCATGGCGAGGACGCCGATGCCTTGTTTGAGCGCGACGGGCATGACCTCCTTGGTGAAGGATCGGAAGTGCGCGTCCATGACGTTGATCGGCATCTGGACTGTGTCGAAGTGGAAGCTGTGTCTCTGTGCGGTCTCCAGCATTCGAAGATGGACGGCGGGATCTTTGTGCCCGGTGAAGCCTATGTAGCGGATCTTTCCTGCGCTGCGGGCGGCGACGGCGGCTTCGATGGCTCCGCCGGAGGCGAAGATGCGGTCCGGATCTTCCATGCGGATGACCTCGTGGAACTGGACGAGGTCGATCATGTCGGTTTGAAGGCGGCCGAGGGATTGTTCGAGCTGCTTGTTGTATTCGTCTGCGGTGCGACCGTCGATTTTGGTCATGAGGAAGACCTTTTGGCGGTAGCCGTTGCGGAGGGCCTGGCCCATGCGGACTTCGGAGATGCCGTCGTTGTAGTCCCAACAGTTGTCGAGGAAGGTGATGCCGCGATCGACGCCGGCGTGGATGAGCTGGATGCTTTCGGCGGAGTCTTTCTGTTTGCCGAGATGGTAGCCGCCCATGCCGATGGCGGAGACGCGCTCGCCGGTGGTGCCGAGTTCGCGGTAGATCATGTTCGGCGATTCTGCGCGCTTTGTGGGTTGGCTGGTGGCCTGAGAGGTCTGCGCGTTGAGGGGGATCGCTGCGCTTACGCTGGCGGCGGTTGCGGTTTTGAGAAAGTCTCTACGCTCCATGCTCGGTGCTCCTCGGGTTCGTGAGTTGCTCTCTTATTTGATGCAGGTTGTGTGTCGCGGGCGGATTACTTGAGGTACGCGGCGACGGCTGCTTGTTGAACGAGCTTCAAAGGGACGTTGTGTTTTGTGGCGGCGGCGCGGCAATCCTCAAACTCGGGTGCGATGTTGCACTCTTGTCCGCCGAGCGTGCCTATTTTTACGCGGATGTCTCCGTAGGGTGTGGTGACGTTGGCGTGGTGGCGGTCGACGCAGACGCGGCTGTCCTGACGGATGCGGAGGCCGAGGGTGCTGGTTTCGCGAAGGATTAATTGTTGGAGAGCTGAACTGTCGGATGGATTGCAGAGGACGGTGAGGAGGGTGCCGGGGCGGCCCTTTTTCATGATGACTGGAGTGAGCATGACGTCGAGTGCGCCCTGGGCGAGAGCGGTTTCGGAGACGTAAGCGAGGATCTGGGGGGAGAGATCGTCGAGTGCGGTTTCGAGGACGGTGACGGTTTGGGAGTCGTGTGTGTGGTGTTTGGATGGCGCGTGTTTCTGGGATTCAGCAGAGTGTGTGGAGTCGTCGGCTTCGCCGATGCTGAGGCGCAGGACGTTGGGGAAGTCTTTTGGGTTGCGGGTGCCGGCCCCGTAGCCGATGTGTGCGACGCGCATGGCGGGTTGTTGACCGAAGGTGGGAGCGAGGGCGCGGATGAGGGCGGCGCCGGTGGGGGTGACAAGCTCTTTTTCGATGTGCGCTGAGTAGGTGGGGAGACCGCGGAGGAGATCGGCTGTGGCGGGTGCGGGGACGGGGAAGCGGCCGTGGGCGCAGTCGACCATACCGCCACCGACGTTGAGGGGGGAGGAGAACCACTTGTCGATGGCAAGGGCGTGGATGCCAGCGGAGGAGGCGACGATGTCGACGATGGCGTCGACTGCGCCTACTTCGTGGAAGTGAATTTTTTCGATGGGGACGTTGTGGATCTTGGCCTCGGAGGCGCCGAGGAGTTCGAATGCGTGGATGGCTGTTTGTTTGACGGCGGGGGGTAGGGAGGCTGCGTTGATGAGGTCGCGGATGACGGTGAGGGAGCGGCCGTGGGTGTGGTCGTGTTCGTGGGTGTGGCCGGCCTTGTGTTGGTGCTGGGTTTTGGGGTGGTGTTGATGTGTGTGGGTGTGCTGGTGGTTGTGGTCTGCTGAGGGTGTCTGTTCGGTGGGGGCTTCGGCTAGTTTTGAGCCTTCGTAGACGTGGACTTTGGTGGAGGAGATGCCGCTGCGGTCGACTTTTTCGATTTTGAGGGTCGCGTTGAGATTGAGGGCGGCTACGGCTTCGTGGAGGATGTTTGGATCGACTCCGGCGTCGAGGAGAGCTCCGAGAAACATGTCGCCACTGATGCCGGCGAAGCAGTCGAGATAGGCGATGCGCATGGAGATTATTGTTTCATGTTCGGAGTGTGGCGTTATCGCGCGGGCTGGATGGAGGAGGCGGCGAGGAGGGTGTCGTTCATGGAGCCGGAGCGGTAGCCTTCGGTGTCGAGTGTGACGTAGAGGAAGCCAAGGGGCTTGATGGCGGCGGTGATGGCTTCGAGGAGGGGGAGGGAGAGGGCGCGGGGGAGATCGTCGCGGGCGATTTCGATGCGGGCGAGATCGCCGTGGTGGCGGACGCGGACCTGCGGGAAGCCGAGGGCATGGAGGGCGGCTTCGGCCTGCTCGACCTGGGATAGATTTTCGCGGGTGACGGGGCGGCCGTATTCGATGCGCGAGGCGAGGCAGGCGCTGGCTGGCTTGTCCCAGAGTTTGAGACCGGCCTGGTGGGCGAGGGTGCGGACCTCTTGCTTGGTGAGGCCGGCGGTGACGAGGGGAGCGACGGCGTGGTGTTGCGCGGCGGCTTGCTGGCCGGGGCGGAATTCGGCGCGGTCGTCGAGGTTCATGCCGTAGGCGATGTGGGCGAAGTTGCGGGAGGAGCGGGCTTGTTCCATTTGCTGAAAGAGTTCGTCTTTGCAGTGGAAGCAGCGTTGGGAGTCGTTGCGCTGGTAGTCGGGGTTTTCGAGCTCGTCGGTGCGGAGGATCTGGATGGGGATGTTGTAGTCGTCGGCGAAGGCGAGGGCGGCGGCGAGTTCGGCGCGGGGGAGGGAGGGGGAGTCGGCGATGACGGCCTGCATGTTTTCGCCCAGGGCCTGGTGGGCGGCGTAGGCGAGGAAGGCGGAGTCTGTGCCGCCGGAGTAGGCGACCAGGACGCTGCCGAGTTGCTGCAGGGTTTCGTGGAGCTTTGCGGATTTGGCGGCTAGATCCATCTGCTTTGATTGTAGGCCAGAGCGAGGGAAGTAGGGTGGCCGGGGGTGGTTGCCAGTTGTTGAGGAGATTCAAGACTAGAGCCGATTTTTTGGATGGAGATGTGTGAGGATGGTTTTGATACTTCGCTGTAACCGTAGACAGTTCACTGCATCGAAGAGAATAAGAAAAATATGAATCGCACACTTTTACCAGGCCGACCGTACCCTCTCGGCGCGACGGTGACGAGCACAGGCACGAACTTCGCTATTTTTTCAGAGGGCGCGACCAGGGTTGAGCTTTGTTTCTTCGACGCGGAAGGCAAACAGGTTGATTCTTTGTACTTGCGTGAACGGACGGCTTACGTGTGGCATGGCCTTGTTCGCAATATCAAAGCGGGGCAGCTTTACGGCTACCGTATCGATGGACCATGGGAGCCGGAGCGTGGGCGTCGCTTCAATGCACATAAGTTGCTGGTCGATCCATACGCCAAAGCGCTGTCGGGGCAGGTTGATTGGCAGAAGCCAATCTTCGGGCACGATGCTGCGTCCGGAGACGATCTGAAGATGTGTCCGCACGACAGTGCGGATGGCGTGCCGAAGAGTGTGGTGATCGACAGCAAGTTTGATTGGGGCGACGATTCCCCTCCCGAGACTCCGCTGGCTGACTCTGTAATCTACGAGATGCATGTGAAGGGTTTCAGTATTCGAAACCCTGCGGTTCCGGAGGAGCTTCGTGGCACCTATGCTGGCCTCGCGTGTCCAACCAGCATTAATTATCTGAAGAAGCTTGGAGTAACTGCGGTTGAACTGATGCCGATTCATCACTTTATCGATGAACAACATCTTGTTGGCGAGGGGTTGGTGAACTACTGGGGCTACAACACGCTGGGGTATTTTGCCCCGATGGCCCGTTACAGCTCTTGCGGAGATACAGGCGGTCAGGTGAATGAGTTCAAGCGAATGGTGAAGGCGCTGCACGCGGCGGGGATCGAGGTCATCCTCGACGTGGTCTACAACCATACGTGCGAAGGCAATGAGCTGGGCCCGACGCTGTGCTGGAGAGGAGTTTGTAACACTACTTATTACAGAGTCAGAGAGGACAATCCTCGCTATTACGTCGACTACACAGGCACAGGGAATACGCTCAACGTGCGGCTTCCACAGGTGTTGAAGATGCTGATGGACTCGCTGCGCTACTGGGTTACCGAGATGCATGTCGATGGTTTTCGCTTTGATCTTGCCGCGACACTTGCGCGGGAGCTACATGATGTCAGCCGATTGTCGTCGTTCTTCGACACGATTCACCAGGACCCTACGCTTGCAGACGTGAAGCTGATCGCCGAGCCGTGGGATGTTGGTGAAGGGGGGTATCAGGTGGGGCAGTTTCCTGTTCTATGGGCGGAGTGGAATGGACAGTATCGCGATACTGTCCGGCGCTTCTGGAAGGGGGACGGGGGACAGTTGTCCGCACTTGCAAATCGTCTAACGGGATCGAGCGATCTCTACCAGGACGATGGCCGCAAACCTTATGCGAGCATCAATTTTGTAACGGCGCATGACGGCTTCACGCTGTGTGACCTGGTTAGCTACAACCAGAAGCACAATGAGGCCAACGGCGAAGACAACAGGGATGGCTCGGACAGCAATGATTCCTGGAATATGGGGGCGGAGGGTCCGACCGACGATGCAACGATCAACATCTTGCGAGAGAGGCAGATGCGAAACTTTCTGACGACGCTGATGCTGTCCCAGGGAGTGCCGATGTTGAATGGCGGCGACGAGATAGCGCGGTCTCAGCGGGGCAACAACAACTGCTACTGCCAGGATAACGAGCTAACGTGGCACGACTGGGATCTCGACGAACCTCGCAAGCGGGTGCTGGATTTTACGAGTCAGTTAGTTCACTTTCGACTCGCTCATCCGAATCTGCACCGACGAAAGTTTTTTCAGGATCGCGAGATTCGCAGAAAAGGCGAGGATATCGTGATCAAGGATGTTGCCTGGTTTAGTACCGATGGCAAACAGGTCTCGGACGAGGCCTGGAATACGGAGTGGAACCGCTCAGTGGCTGTTCTGCTGAACGGCCGAACACTGCAGGTGACCGACGAGGACGGCAGACGTGTCATCGACGATAGCTTTTTTCTGGTTGTGAATGCGGCCGAGGGCGGAGTTGAGTATGTGCTGCCCGCGTCGCCTTCGGGAAAACCGTGGTGTCAGGTGATTGATACTGAGAACATCGACAGTCCCTTTACTTGCGCGGAGGGTGACGCGAAGATAATTGTTGGCGGCCGGGCATTGAAGCTGTTCAGCGATGGGGCGGTTTCATCGATCAACGGGTAGTCGGAGCGGGCTTCTTCGGTTGTTTCGGCGCCGGCTTTGCCTTCGGAGCAGGGGGCGGTATTGGTTTAGGATCGCTGGCGGCTTGTGTCGCGGCCACTTTGCGTTGTTCGGGATGGAGATAGAGATCAAGGTTGTACCCCGCTGTCTGGGCTGATTTGCAGGACTCCAAGACGGCCGCTTCGAGTATTTTGATCGAGTCGAGGTCGATCGGAGATTTCTGCGCGAGGTTGATGAGGGCGGGAAGCTGAAGCCAGCCTAGTAGCTCTTCGAACCCCTCTTTGTTGAAGTAAGTGGCGCCGGAAGACTCGTTGACTCCTGTGAGCCAGCGAACGTCTGGGTCGGACCAAAACTGTTCGGTTCTGGTGACTGCTGGAGACGTGTCGGTGTGAGAGAGCAGGATTCGTACGCGAGCAGCGGCACGCCAGGTGTTTTCGCCCTCCATTCCGATCGCAGTGAATGTCTCTGATAGTGCAGAGCGTAACTGGAGCCTGTCGAAGAGAGCTGCTTGATCGTCCTGCCTCGGTAGACTGTACAGGGTGATCCAAGCCAGGACTGGCGCCCAGATCTGCTCATTCGGAATGGTCGTCTTCGCGGCGGGCAGGAAGCGGCTTACGGCTGGCGGTAAGGTTGCGGAGAAGTTCTGAGATATCGAGATGAGATGAAGGGCTGCGTTCGCCATGGTCTCGCACGGTTCTTTGCAGGTCGTAGCTAGTTCGTCTGACTTGGACGGTGTAACTTCTTCAGCTTCGGCAGGTAGATTTTCAGCCACCTTTTCGAAGAAACGCTGGCTGCTTCTGACGAAAGGTTGAAGTCGGGGGTGGAGACGTTGGTGTTCGGATGAAGCGGTGGGAGTAATGGCAGCAGGTCCAGCAGTTGCTTCAACACTGGTGGTTAGCGGTTGGGTCTTCTTGGTTGTGGCTGATGCTGATAGATCGTTACCGTCCGATGACGAGAGCTTCGCCGGAGTAGCTGTTTGCGCTTTTGCCAGCTCCGATGCAAGAGCTACAAATGCCCGGATGTGGCTTTCGCTGAGAGCCTGGCGGAAGGCTTCATGCAGCGGTCGCAGGCGAAGTTTAGACAGCGCTTCCTCGACGCTATAGACGCCTGCTCCGTTGAGCGCGTCGAAGAGCTGATCCCAGGGTTGATCGACGGTGGCTCGAAGTTCGCGCCAGTTGAGCAGGACTGCATATTGGTAGCCGCGCAGATCGATGGAGAGGCCGGTGTGGTGGAGGTCCGTGCTGCGGCAGAGGTATTCGAGGCCGTGTGCCGTGTCGCGGTAGGCGAAGAAGGTGAAATAGTTGTAGGGGAGATCGAGACCTTCGGAGAGACTTCTCTGGCGGAGATGGCCGGTGGCTTTGTCGATCGAGGCCGCGGAGAAGTGAATGGTGCCGTGAGTGCTGCCGTAGCTGTTGTTGTAAAGGATGACGGCGCGCTGGCCATGGAAGCGGTTCGAATAGGCGAAGACGTTTTCGTCGACATTGCCGAAGTCGGTCCAGAAGTCGTAGAGGACGAAGTTGGTGCTTTCGGCGAAGAGCTGGCGGTTCTTGAGGAGAGGCGCGATCTCGTGTTGGTGGCGGGCTACGAGGTTCTCGTTGGGCCACTCTTCCATTTTGGCTTGTTTGAACTCCATGCCGTAACGCTCGGTGTAGCCTTCGATCTGTCCGTGGCCGAACATGGGCAGGCCGGGGAGCGTGGCCAGCAGAGTGCATACGCCGAAGTATTTGTCGCCGGTGCCGAACTGGTCGATGGCGGTGCGCTCGTCGGGGTTGCTCATGAAGCTGACGTAGCGTTTGAGGATGTCTGGATCGAACTCGATGGTCTTTTTGAGGTAGGAGCGGTATTTGGCGTTCTCTTCGTCGCGCAACATGTTCATGAAGGCGCTGTTGTAGACGCGATGCATGCCGAGGGTGCGGACGAAGTAGCCTTCGAGGAGCCAGAAGGCTTCGGCCAGGAGGAGGGTGCCGGGGACTTCGGCGGCGACACGGTCTACGACCTCGCGCCAGAACTCGTGGGGCATGAGGGCGTCGAACTCTTCCTGGGGCATGGCGTTTTCGGCGCGCGATGGAATGGAGCCGCCAGCGCCGGGGAGTGGGAACCAGAGGCGCTGGACGTGGCGTTTGGCGAGGACCATCGCTGCGTCGAAGCGGATGATGGGGAAGAGTCGGGCGACGTGGAGGATTACCTGGATGACGTGCTCGCGGACGGCAGCTTTTGAGTAGTCGAGCTGCGCGGTGTCGTTCCAGGCGAAGGTTGTGCCGTCGTTGCCGTGATACATGTAGCGGGTGGCGCCGTCGCGGTGGTGGCGGAGGCGGAAGACGACGGCTGCGTCGGACTGGTCGTAGTAGTGGTCTTCGATTTTTATTTCGACGCGGCTGTCGGTGGAGAGGTCGGGGCCTTCGAAGCGGTAGACGGGGAAAGGGCTCTCCCATCGGTAGAGAAACCAGTCGGGATTTTCGATGACCCAGTTGGAGTCGATGCCCATGTGGTTGGGAACCATGTCGCTGGCGAGGCGGATGCCTGCACGCGCCGCGCGGTCACGGAGGTTTTCGTAGGCGTGGTTGCCGCCGAGGTCTTCGGCGATTTGATAATCCTTCAGGGAGTAGGCGGAGGCTACAGCATCGTGATGGCCGCGGAGGCGCTTTATGGTTTTCGACGCGACGCTGCGCTCCCACAGGCCGATGAGCCATAGGCCGGTGATGCCGCGGTCGGCGAGGAGGTGGAGCTCTTCGTCCGGGATCTGGTCGAGGCGGTGTATGTGGCGGAGATGTTTTTTGGAGAGCTGCTCGAGCCATACATAAGTGCTCTTGGCGATGAGGACGACGGTGGGCATCCAGGCCTGGTCGGCGCTGAAGGCTTCGTATTCGTTGAGGGGGGCCTGGTAGTCGTGGCCGTAGCGACGTTGCCGGGTGCCGTCGGGGCCGGTGATGTACTCGTCTTCGAAGCCGATGTACTCGTCGCCGACGAAGCCTTCGCCTCCGCGGCCGGGCGCGCCGTGACGGTACTGGTCTGGGCCGGGTGGATGGAAGCGAAGCCAGATGGCGAGATCTTCTTCGCGGAGGACGTCGATGGCGAGCAGGACGCGACGGAGATCGTCGCCGAGATATTTTGGCCAGTGCTCGCGGATGTAGTCGAGCTGTCCGGTGAGGGAGTCGGGCGAGGCGAGCAGGGGAGCGCGGAGCGCGTCGAGGAGGGTTCCGACTTCGGGCGCGAGGGGCGGTCGGGTGACGAAGTAGTCGGGGAAGGCGGCGGTGACGGTTTGATAGATCGTCTGCTGCTTCAGGGAGGTGTCTTCGAAGAGCTCGCGGAAGGGAGAGAAGGCGGGGTTGATGTTGGCGAGCCAGAGCAGAAGGAGTTCTTCGAGAGCGGCTTCGCGGTTTGGCTGACCGTCAGTTGTCCCGTTGAGCCATTGGGCTGCGGTGAGTTCGCCGCGATGGACCGCTACGTTAGGGAATTGTTCGGTGAATTTGAGGAGGAGGCGCTGGATCTCTTCGGGTTTTGCGTGGCCGGTGAACCAGCGTACCGCGTCGGCGAAGACGCCCGGATCGATCTCCTTGCGGTAGCGAGCGATCATTGCATGATTTAGTTCGTCGATGAGGCCCATGGCGAAGAGTGCGCCGGCGTTGACGACTCCCGGCTGGCCAGTCTGCTGTTTGCGCAGATC
>CAZZZG010000044.1:0-30537 GCA_964658525.1 uncultured Edaphobacter sp. | reverse complement strand
TTTACTATGTGCTCGTCCTTTCGATCTTTTTCGATCAGTAGAGCGGATTTTTGATAGCAGGTAAGAGGGTCTTCCGTCTGGCCCATGAACTGTAAGCATCTTCCGACGTTGCCATAAAAAGATCCGTTACTATCTACTCGAAGTTCATCGGGATCAGTCACATCAACTAGGGAGCGACCCTTGAGGAAATATTGGAGGGCAACCTC
Organism: uncultured Edaphobacter sp.; assembly: GCA_964658525.1. Taxonomy (GTDB): domain Bacteria; phylum Acidobacteriota; class Terriglobia; order Terriglobales; family Acidobacteriaceae; genus Edaphobacter. The sequence goes on along the minus strand of CAZZZG010000044.1, from coordinate 30,331 downwards.
TGGCTCACCGGCATCACGTTGGGCCAATGCCAAAGTGTGGTGAATTTCTACACGGCCTGCTGCAGTAAGCTTCTTTTTTTCGATTACCTTCACGCCGATTTTCCCCCAATGTACGGCGTCCCTAAATTCGCCTCTAATCCATTTTGAAAATGACTTCAAGTGGCAATAAAGAATAAATCGGTTCTCACGTTCGTCCGTGATGAGTTCATATCGATCCAAAACTGAGTCTGCCTCAGAAAACTCGCCCAGATAATTAAGATTTTCGACGTGAGTTTTGATTATTGAGTCGAAATTAGGTAAGTTCGGATGCTCCTCCACCCAATCAACAGAATCCAGGAGCAATCTAGCGACTCGCCCAAACTCCCTAGAAAAAGCACTTGCCGAAAATGAAACAGCAACATCGCTCAGCGTGTTACAGGCATCGGCGAGCTCACCGGCACTTATATCTAATTCTGCCTTTTGCGTCCAATTTTGGAGAACGCTATATGATGGGCGATGACCCAGATCCTTCTGATGAGCACCCATAAAGCGGCGGTAGACCGTGATAATTGCTGCAATAAAAGATTTCCGTTCGATCGGGGGAAAGCTGGATCTTACGAATTCGCGCACAAGTGGGTGCAACTCTACTACGTTCTGTTGTTCCTCGAGCTTTTTCACAACAACTAAATTTTGAGATTTAAGCGAACGAAGAGCCCGGGATGCATGGTTATAAGTAATGTATCCAGTTAGATAGTCGCCGACTTCCAACTCCGGCGTTGGTTTGACCGTCTCCGCTAGTACTCTGAGTACCAACTGTTCTCGGTCGGGCAGAGTCTCCCAGATGCCTCTGAGAATATCTTCTGGCAGTTGACGGGTTAGCTCTCGAAGAGTCACTTCCTTTGATCGTTTAGCTACCTGAATTGCCAGCAAGTCGAGCCAAAATGCATGACCATCGGTAAAGCTGTGAGCTTCGCCAATCTCTTGCTCAGAACTAGCCGCATTGCGTCGAGAGAAAAGCTCAACTGCTGTTTCAATGGACAACCCACCCAAAGGAAGGCTCAGTGATGAATCAAAAAAATAGGTTACAGCAGGCCGGCATGTGAACAGAGCTTGGCATTTATGCTCACTAGTTAGTAGCCGGTTAACGAAATAGTGTGCTCCTCCATTCAATTGGGAGGTGTCACCACTTACATAATGATCAACATTGTCAAAAACAAATAATGTCGACTCGAGCGAAATGAATTTCATCAAAATGTCGACGAGCGAATCAATTGGTAGACGAGCGAGATCAATACCAGAGATTTCCCCTTTTGAAAGTCTTTCTATCACCGCAGTAAGCTGGTTTTCAAAGCGTTCTCCCTCCTCTTTACAATCTCTCCAAGTGAATAGCTGGTATTTTTTCGTACTTTGCGCGTGCAAAAAATATTCTGCGGCTAGCGTGGATTTACCTTGGCCACCGATTCCAGTAATGAAAACCACACGCGCAGTGGAGCTTCGCAATCTTTCCAATTCTGCTTCACGTCCGATACAAACATCAAACTGCGGCGGCCTATCCTCCTCGTCACCCTCGATCAATCTTTCCTGCTTGATTCGATTTTCAATCTCTGTTCTCAGATCCGAACTCACGGACACGGGATTGGAGCGAGAGTTGTAGGGAGACGGAGTGGTATTGACGGTTGGTTTCCAATAAGCACCAAGCAGGGGCAGGAAGATATTGCAATCGATACCTTTATAAATGGACACTCTAGATCTGTTGAGCCCCGCCTGCAGGCCTTCAGAAAGAGATGGACTCATCGTCGGGTTGTTGCCATATAGCGTCCACAATATCTCTGGAGCGGCGGAATCGTCTTGTACGAGTTCGAATAAAGCTTTCGTGAATACGTCGTCCCAACCTCCATACCCGCAAACTACGAGAATCTTATTTCGTAAGAGCTTAAGCAAAGAGGCCTTGAGACGAGGTCGCTGCTGAGTCAATTGTTGTGCCGTGTGAAGGGTGTCAGAGCCCCACCAATATCCGTGCAGGTGTACAACGTGGCAGCCCTTTGCAGTCGTCTGTACGGGATTGCCGTCGAGATGCAAGGCGGTACGGTGAGACTCTCCTCCGGCGCGCGTGATCGATTGTTGAATTAGAGGGTCAAAGTTTGTGGTGAGGATCGTTCCCCCAAAGAGCGCAGGAAATCTCGTCGCGAGTTCACCAATCTCGAGTAACCCTGGGGGGATATGCCAATTCTGATTATCCGCCTCCAACGCAATGCATTCGTCATCGGCGATAGAGTAGTCAGCACTCCTATTATTCTCTGGGGGCGTTAATCTCGCGCGAAGAACGGCCTCCTGAACAATTGAATTAGCCACATCTTGGCCTTTGCAGCCGATCAAAAAGCGAAACGCTGCTTGATAGGCCTTCTCCGAGCCCTCAGAAATAATAGCTTCGAGTCTTTTGCTCTGCTCACTACCTCGGTCAAACTCCAGGCGGATGGACTCTATCATCTGCGCAACAGTTGAGACACCGACACCGTCTGGCGAAACCGGAGCTGCGAGCGGAGAGCCTAACAAGAAGACGACTCCTCGTTGTCGGCTTTTCAAGGCATCACAAAGGCGATAAAGCAATTGGCTTTGATCGAAGAACTCAGAAGGTTCGGTCATTATGAGAATTCTACGATGGTTCAACTTTCAAGAATGAGACTGGTAAGGGGCGAGCGATGGAATGAGTTAGCTAGCAACTCCACGACCCATCACCAGCGCATAGAGCTTCTCCTCCCCCAGAACCCGGCGAAGCTCCCTGAACCCAAACAGAGGAATGAACGCGCAGAAGATAACCAGCACCCGCGCCGCCATATCCTCCCACTGCAGATGGTGCCAGACCGTCCCACGCGGCTCCCCGTGAATAATCCGCTTCACCATCTCTTCAACGATGTGAAACACCAGCACCAGCACCGAGAACACAACCGACTTCAACAGCACCGACTGCCACAGCGGCCTCTTCTCATAGCCCCTGCCCAGGCGCATCATCTCCCCTATCAGAATCACCTTGGCGATCACCAGCGCATTGACGATAGCAAACCCGAAACTCATGGCATCGTCGCTGACGTCATACTTCTTCAGCAGCAGCATCGTGTACGCCACCAGCGCACAGAAGAAAAACATCAGGTACAAAGCGATCACCCAGAACTCGATCAACTCATGCTTCACTCTCTGCGTGAAACTGCCCTTCACCTTCTCATGGTCGCTCATCGGAGTTCTCCTGGCGCGGCAAACCCCATCACCAAAGGGCGCGCGACGGCGAATCGAGAGAAGAATAGCAGCCCCACCCCAGCCTCATTCCCAAAAAGGGAACCACCAAAAATAAATCCGCAAAACCTGGCGCATTTTTTAGGCCCCAAAAACTGACTGCTAAAACACCACGTTCACCACGCAATCCACCACGTTCTCACCACCAAAACACCACGAGAAAATGCCCGTTTTTGCCAAAAACGCCAGCAAAAACGGGCATGTCCACCCACAAAATAAATTACAAAACTACTGCAGCAAAGTACCCTCTTCCGGCAAAGTCTTAGCCTCCTCCGGAGGAATCACCACAGCAGCCGCCACCTTATCCTGATCCTCAAGATCCAGCAGCTTGACCCCCTGCGTACTACGCCCAGCAGACCTAACGCTCTTAGTATCAATGCGAATGATCTTCCCAAACTGGCTGATCACCATCATCTCCGTCGTGTCATCCACCAACTGAATGCTCGTAACCTTGCCAATCTTGGGCGTTGTCTTCATGTTGATAACCCCTTTACCACCACGAGATTGCAGGCGGTACTGATCAACATCCGTCCTCTTGCCAAACCCATTCTCACTCACCGTCAAAACCAGACAAGGCGTCAAACCCAGCTGTTTATCAAGCTTTTCGAGCTTCGCCGCAACTTCCGCCGAAGCCACCGGTGCCGCAAGTTCCCCAGGCTCAGCAAGTTCCAGCGGCTGCGCCCCAGTCGACTCGGTAGCCTCGTCGATCGCCGCCTCCACCTGATCCGTAAGCCCCTTCTGAGCAGCACGTTCCAGCCGAGCCTTATTGCGCGCCTCGTTCGAAGGCGTAACCGCCGCCCCAATCACGTAGTCGCCCTTCTTCAACGTAATGCCGCGATTCCCCGTAGCTGGCCGCCCCATCGGACGTAAGTCCTGCTCATTGAACCGGATAGCCATACCATCATGCGTAGCCAGGAAGATCACCTGCTCGCCATCCGTAACCCGCGCAATGATCAGCTCATCATCCTTATCAATATTGATAGCGATAATTCCACGCGCCATCACATTCGAAAAGTCCTTCAAAGCCGTCTTCTTCACCGTTCCATTCCGCGTCGCAAACAGAATGTATTTGTTCTCTTCTTCCAGATCCCTAACCGGAAGAATCGTAACGACCTTCTCCCCCGGCTGCAGAGCAACCAGCGAAGCCATAGCCTTGCCCTTACCCGCAGCACCAACGTCGGGAACCTCATACACCTTCAGCCAATAAACGCGCCCAGTATTGGTGAAGCACAGCAGATAAGCATGCGTAGAGTCGATGATGAGCTGCGCTACGAAGTCCTCTTCGCGCGTCTTCATCCCGAGACGCCCGGTGCCCCCGCGACGCTGCTGCCTGTAGATAGAGATCGGCGTGCGCTTCAAATATCCAGTGTTAGACACCGTCACCGCCACCTGCTCATCCGTGATGAGGTCCTCAAGCTGTAGCTCTGCAGTCTCGTCGATGATCTGCGTACGGCGAGCATCGCCATACTTGTCGCGGATCTCAGTCAACTCCTTGACGATCACCTTGCGCAACTTTGCCGGCGAAGCAAGAATCGACTCAAACTCAGCGATGTTGTCGCGGACTTCAGCCAGCTCTTTAAGAAGCTCGTCGATGGAAAGCTGCGTCAGGCGGTAGAGCTGCAGTTCGAGGATAGCGTCGATCTGCTTATAGCTGAGAATCAGTGTTCCGGTAGTGCTAAACGTCATGTCGACGCCATACTTAGCAGGGTCGAGCGTAACACCGCGAAGCTCAGTTCCGCGAAGGTTGATACGTTTGTTCGAGAAATAAGAGAACAGATTCTCGCGGGCGTCGGCGCGGCTCGAAGATTGCCGAATAATCTTGATGACATTGTCGAGGTGATCGAGCGCGATCTGGTACCCGAGCAGAATATGTTCGCGGTCGCGCGCCTTCGCAAGCAAAAACGCTGTTCGTCGACGAACAACCTCGGTGCGGTGATCAAGGAACGCACGAATCGCCTGATCGAGCGGCAACTCTTTTGGCTGGCCGTTATGAACAGCCAGGAAGATCATCGAGAACGACTCCTGCATCTGCGTGTGTTTGTGTAACTGATTCAGTACAATCTGGCTCTCAGCGCCACGCTTCAGGCCAATGACGATGCGCATTCCATCGCGATCGGATTCATCACGGAACTCGTCGCGAGCGATGTCGGTGATAACACCCTCATTCACCAATTCAGCGATGCGCTCGATGAGCTTCGATTTATTAACCTGATACGGAATCTCAGTAACGATGATCGCCTGACGACCACCAGAGATATTCTCGATGGATGCCTTTGCACGCATCATGAAGCGGCCACGGCCGGTCCTGTAAGCATTCGCGATATTCGATTTCCCGAACAGATAGCCGCCAGTAGGAAAGTCAGGGCCGAGAACATGCTCGAGCACCAGGTCAAGATCAGGCCGATGATCCTGCGGAGACTTCTGCAGCAGCGAGATACACGCATTCACAATCTCAGTAAGATTGTGCGGCGGAATATTGGTCGCCATACCCACAGCGATACCCGAGCTGCCATTGACGATCAGGTTCGGAATCCGCGCCGGCAGAACCGTAGGCTCCAGCGAAGACTCGTCGTAGTTAGGCGAGAAGTCGACCGTATCGTAATCAATATCGGCGAGCATCTCACCTGCGAGCCGGGTCAGGCGAGATTCCGTATAACGCATAGCTGCAGCTGAATCGCCATCGACCGAGCCGAAATTCCCCTGGCCATCTACCAGTAGATAGCGAAGAGAAAACGGCTGCGCCAGCCGAACCATCGTGTCATAAATTGCCGAGTCGCCATGGGGGTGGTAGTTACCCATAACGTGACCAACGACCTTAGCCGACTTCGTGTACTTCTTATTAAACTGAAGGCCCATCTCCTGCATGCCATACAGAATGCGGCGGTGAACAGGCTTTAGGCCATCGCGGACATCCGGCAAAGCGCGGCCGATGATGACCGACATCGAGTAATCGAGATACGATCTCCGCATCTCCTCCTCAATATTGATAGAGAGCATGAACGCGGCGCCGCGGCCCTGAACGGTCGAGCCGTCTGGAGGAGATCCCGCCGGGGGCGGGTTGTTTGAATTAGCGTCCTGCGGGGAGGGTGCGTTGGGGTTCTTCGGGTCCTGCGGAAACAGATCGTCAGCCATGGTTATATGGCTATTATAGATGGTTTCCTGTCGTATTTCGTGCTGTAGCGCCCCTGGACCGGGTCATCGTTTATGGAATGGTGTCGTCCCGACAACACACTTCAGTGTTGACCGCGCAGAGCTGTTCTCCCGGATGGCAGCAAGATCTTTAGGCTAGAACTGGCTCCATATTTTGGGATATTTTGATGGATTTCAATCTAAAGGCAGCTGTGCGAAGCCAGTCCGTAAGAGTCAAAGGATGCCTTAAATCACATTCTTCCGTTACTTATGTCATGCTAACGTCTTTGGCATGTTAAATGCCTATGAATCGAACATGCGACCCAATCGAAGTGTTTTTGCTTCCCTCTTGTTCCTTTTAAGCGTGTGTGTCTTTTCGCTCACGTTCGCATCGTCCGCCGCTAATGCGCAGGAGAATGGTCAACTGACGGGCGTCGTCACCGACGCCACAGGTGCCGGAATTCCGGGCGTAGTGATTACCGCGACGAACGTCGGCACCAGCGCAAGCCGAACAACTACGACCACTAACAATGGTTCCTACATCTTTGTAGGTCTCCCACCTGCCACCTATACCGTAGTCACCGAGGCGAAGGGTGGTTTCTCTCCCTACAAAGCTCAGGCCGAAGTCACAGTCGGAGGCAAGCTTACTCTCGATATCAAACTTAGTGTGGGTTCAGCAAACGCGGTAGTAGAGGTCTCCGCCGTGGGTGGGGATCAGGTCAACACCACAACCCAGGAGCTCTCACAGACGGTCGATCGTCAACAGATCTCGCAACTGCCTAGTTTGACCCGTAACCCTTATGACTTCGTCGCGCTCTCTGGCAACATCTCCTCTGGAGACAACACGGCAGCAGGTAAATCGCAGAACGTCACGTCACGCGGCGTAGGCTACAGCCTCAATGGACAGCGCTCCACCGGCACCGAGATCCTTCTCGACGGTGTTGAGAATATCGCAGTCTTCGGCGAGGGTGTTGGAATCGTTGTGCCTCTCGATGCAGTTCAAGAGTTTAGCGTCATCACCAGCAACTTCCAGCCAGAATTTGGACGCGCTTCTGGCGGTATTGTTAACGTCACCACCAGAGTCGGAACGAACGCATTCCACGGGACGGTATGGGAGTTCAATCGTCTCTCTGCCTACACCTCAAACACCGAAACGAATGACGCCCAAGGTAATCCTAAGGGCACGTACACGCGCAATCAGTTTGGCGGCTTTATCGGCGGCCCCATCATCAAAGACAAACTCTTCTTCTCCGCCAGCTCAGAATTTATTCGAGTACGCAGTGCAGCCAGTCTGACAGCCGCAGTCCCGACGTCACAGTTTCTTGCCACGACGGCTCCAAATGTTCAGGCGTACTTCAACGCATTCGCCGGAAGCCAAAACTTTAACTACCTGTCTACCTCTACCAATGCACAGATGGGAGCGGCTTCGAATACCTCAGATCCCTCAGGCCTCTTCTATCCGAACCTGCCGGCGAATCTCCCTGTGCTTGGCGTAGTAGGTTATCAAGCACCCGCGGACGCAGGCGGCGGCATTCCACAGAACACCTATAACGTAACCGGCCGCGTGGACTACAACCTCGGCGAGAAGACTCAAGTGTTCTTCCGATACGTCGACTACAACGAAGCCGATCAGACTGGCGGTAACTTCGCCTCGCCATACTCGCAGTACGATGTAGGTGGCACTGTTAAGAACCAGGCTTACCTGTTGAGCACAGCGCACGAATTCAATCCATCGATCTCTACGATCACAAAGCTCAGCTTCAGCCGCTTCAACACCTCGTACTCTTACAACACCTCCCTGCAGAACGTTCCGACCCTATTCGCGGGCGCCAACGCGGTGGATCCTGTCTCAGGTAACGGCGTCAATCTTCCCGGCTTTTACAACACGAACCCGGCAAATGGCGGCCTGCCGTTCGGCGGTCCTCAGAATACTGTTCAGATCAACCAGGATCTTAACGTCGTCAAGAGCAAGCACTCCATGCAGTTCGGCGGCCAGATCCTCTACATTCAGGACAACAACGCTTACGGAGCCTACGCGCAAGCCGACGAGCAGCTAGGCAACTCTCCCACTCAGGGCTTACAGAACCTCGAAACGGGAGATCTATTCCAGTTCGAAGCCGCGGTAAACCCCAACGGGGCATTGCCATGCGTTCAGAACCCGTACACAGGAGCGCTAACTCAGACACCAGGTTGCTCGATCACCCTGCCAGCCACTTCTCCCGCTTTCGCTCGCAGTGAGCGCTTCCACGATTGGGCTGTCTATGGCCAGGATGCGTGGAAGGCCACGCCTAAAACAACAATCAACTATGGTGTTCGCTACGAGTATTTCGGCGTTCAGCACAGTAATCATCCTGATCTGGATTCGAACTACTTCTTCGGGGGCGACGGAAGCGTCACCGGCGCCAACATCCGCAGCGGTCAGGTCCTCACCAGCCCCAACAGCCCGGTTCACGGCCTTTGGAGCCCACAGTACGGTACGGTCTCTCCGCGCATAGGATTTGCCTATGACGTCTTCGGTGACGGCAAAAGCTCGATTCGCGGCGGTTACGGTATTAGCTACGAACGCAACTTTGGCAACGTCACCTTCAACCTGATTCAAAATCCCCCAGCTTACGCAGTCGTGGTCATCAGCGAGGCTCAGAGCCCGGTCGTTACGAACTCGAACTCTGGTCCGCTTGCCGGAACCGGAAGCGTTCCTCTGCCTCCGACCAGCCTGAGAAATGTCAGCCAGAACATCCGCACAGCGCAGACTCAGTTCTGGAGCCTTGCTGTCGAACGGCAACTCGCTCCCAACACCATCGTCTCGTTGGAGTACACGGGCTCTCGCGGCCTTCACCTCTACGACATCAAGAACTACAACGGTATTGGCAGCGGCAACGTTCTACTCGGCGATCCGGTCACAGACCCCAATCCCGCCGATGCTGACCCAGTCAACGGCGCACCTCAGGCACTCACTCGCCTGAATCCGCAGTACTCCAATATCAATAACCGCGGATCAAACGGCGACTCCTACTACCACGGCATGAACGTCAAGTTCGAGAGCCACAACCTCTACCACTCAGGCGTAAGCCTCGTCGCTAACTACACGCTCTCTCATGAGACAGACGACCTGAGCACCACCTTCTCGGAAAGCAACAACGCATTCAGCTTGGGGTATACAGATCCCTTCAACCCAGCGCTCGATCACGGCAATGGCGACCTTGATATCCGTCAGCGCTTTGTCGTGGCTCCCATCTACAGAACCCCCTCGATCAGTTCTTCACGGCTGCTCAACGAGGTCGCTGGAGGCTGGCAGGTCACAGGCATCTACACTGTCAGGACCGGCACGCCATTCACCTACTTCGATTACACCAACAATGCATCGGGCTACAACGTCGCTCGGTACACCCCGGCCTCCGGTGTTCTTTCTCAACACACCTTCAAGAAGATCCCGGGTGGAACCGCAGCCAATGGACCCAATCTCTACACGATCGGCAACCTTCCGGACGCCAACTCGTTTGGAAATCCGGATCTCTTGGGTGCATCCGATTGGGGTCCCTTCCCCGCGACGATGACCGCCCGCAATGCATTCCGTGGGCCTGGAGCATGGAACTTCGATGCCTCCGTCAGCAAGATCTTCCCCATCCACGAACAGGTCAACCTCGAATTCCGCGCGGAAGGCTTTGACGTCCTGAACCACCACAACCTGTACATCCTGGCCGCAAATAACTACGTCTTCGGGACATCCGGATTCGATCCCGGCCCCTTCCCGATCCAGGCACAAAAGGGTGGTGTTGCAGGTGGTGCTAACGACGAACGGCGCTTCGGACAATTTGCTCTGAAGGTCAACTTCTAACCCCTCCATGAAGGAGAGGTGGAGAGCTTCTATCTCCACCCCTCCTTTCGGATCCATAGTTCAACGCGGTACAGGCGGTATTGGAGGGCGGTGGCACGTGGCGATCGGGGTGGGGAGTTCCCGCGTGAGGCTCACCCTAAAGTAATCTCCGAAAGGTAACCTTTGAGCGCTTCATTCGTTAGTCTCGCGCCGAGACACTTTTTTGAAGCTCTTTCGATTGTGAACAATCATTACGTCACATGGACAAATTACGATCTGCGTCCAAAAATCTAGTCGGTATCATTCCGAGCTAACGCACCCCTCGGGCCAGCGGTCGTCTCAATCCAGTTTTCGGGAGAAGAAATTCTCAATTCCATAAAACCGGATCCTCACAAGGGGACACTTGTGACCCCTGTCGCCAAAAAAATCCTTGGTTTAGCTGGCTTTTCGCGTCAGAGAAATTTCTATTCGCAATGGCCCTAAAGGTGCACATGCATCAGGAACAGTGTCGCGACGACAGCATTGTCCCTACAGTGGGATTGTTCCGACCAAGACCCAGGAGAGCAGATAAAGATGAAAAGGCTTCTTTCAATATTGATGATCCTATTCGCCGCCGTGACGCTAAGCTATGGTCAGGTTTCGCAGAACGGCGGATCGATTCAGGGTTCCGTCACGGATCCCTCCGGCGCCACGGTGCCTGACGCCACAGTTTCGGTCCTCTCGGTCGATACCGGCACTACAAAGACCGTCACAACCGATAAAGCCGGCTACTACAGCGTCGGACCCCTCAACCCCGGAAGCTACAGCGTTACCATCAGCGCGTCTGGGTTCGAAAAGCTGTCGGTCACGACGGTAGTTCGCACCGGTACCTCTACCCCAGGAAGCTTCAAACTGACACTCGGCTCTTCTGCTGAGACAGTTGAGGTCAACGCGGGAGCACTGCAAGTCAATACTGAGCAAATTGGTGTTGCCGGTGTCATCAACCGCGAGCAGATCGACTCCCTCCCGGTCAACGGCCGCAATATTCTTGACTATGCCCAGCTGGAACCCGGCGTCGTTCTGCAGGCCGGACAAAGCTTCGATCCCACCAAGGCAGGTTACTCCGCTATCTCGACCAGCGGCGTCGGCGGACGTACCACACGCATTCTGCTTGACGGTCAGGACATCACCGACGAAACCGTCGGTACCACCATCTTCAACGTCCCCTCGGGCGCTATTCAAGAGTTCCAGCTCAACCGTTCCACTCAGGACGTCTCCGGAACGGTAACTTCGACCGGCCAGGTACTCGTCTCAACCCAATCCGGTACCAACGGCTTTCACGGAAATCTGTTCTACAACTTCCAGGACGCTCGTGCGGGTGCTGCCTACGTCGGCGGCATTCAGGCTCCCTTCCAGCGTAACCAGTTCGGTGGCTACGTCGGTGGACCCATCATCAAAGACAAGCTCTTCTTCTTCGGCGGTGCAGAACGCATCAAGCAGTCGGAGCAGGATGTGGCCCTCGGCGCAAACCCGGTCTTCTCCTCGATCCTCGCGCAGTTCCCACTCGTTCCGGCGCCATTCCGCGATACCTTTAGCATGGCTCGCCTGGACTACAACGGTCCTAAAGGGATTCACTTCTTCGCCCGCGGCGTTTACAGCGTGAACGCTGACACCGCAACCTTCGGCCTGGCCCCATATCAGCTCTACCAGAACCGCGACAACGTCCCCGGAATCGTAGGCGGAGCCGACTTCACCACTGGCCACTTCACCCACTCCTTCCGTGGCGGCTACGAGAAGTTCCACAACCTCCTGCAGGACGGAACCGCAGCTCTCGGCAACTCCATCTATAACCCCTCTGGCCCTTCCGTTGGCGGCAGCCTCACTCTCGCCGGCGACCTGAATGCCGGTCCGAACTACCTCGCCCCCCAGGGAACTTTCCAGACCGACAAGCAGTTCCGTTACGACGGCGCTTGGACCAAGGGATCCCACAACATCAAGTACGGCTTCGACATGAACCGGCTGGCCAGCGGCGGATTTGCAGACTTCTTCGGCCCCTCCCTCTACGCGGCACTATCCGCTACCCCGGGCAACCTGGTTGCTGGTGGCAATCCAGCCAATCCATTGGACTACGTCGCCCAGTTCTATGACATCGGCAACGGCAACGGCTTCTTCTCCGAGCGTCCTGGCTTCGGCTTGGTTGGCGGTCTCGATCCTAGCTGGCGCTTTGGTGCCTACGTCGCCGATACCTGGAAGGCAGCCTCTTTCCTCACCCTCACCGCAGGTCTCCGTTGGAGCGTTGATACCGACCGCGCCAATCAGGATCTTCCCACCCCGCTCTGCAACAGCATCGATCCGTCAGTTCAGTTCGCTGGTTGCACCGGCGCAACTCCGCTCTTCGACCAATTCCAGCAGGGTCTCGGTAAGCAAACTCACCAGCCATACGCCAACTTTGGACCGCAGTTCGGGTTCAACTTTAGCCCTGGGGATCACAAGACCTCCATCCGTGGCGGCGTCGGCATCTTCTACGAGAGCAGCGTCTTCAACAACACCACCAACGCTCGTACAGAGTCCATTCAATCTCCGATTGCCGCTCTAAACGTTGCCCAGGCGCAACAGGGGGCAAGCAGCATCGCCCTTCCGGGCTTCGGAGTTGTCACTGCGTCCCCGGACGGAACCCCAGTCTCACAGATCTTGAATGAGCCGATTGGCCAGGCTGCAATCGAGGTCAACGCGATCAAGTCCGAGTACCAGGCGGCCCAGAAGAATGTCCTTGGTTCTAATCCCTCTTACATCGGTGTAGCTGGACTTTACGCAAATAACATCTACGCGGGTCCATACGTCAGCCCGTACTCTATTCAGTACAACGGCGGTATCCAGCGCGAACTCTCCAAAGGCCTGGTCCTGAGCGTCGACTACGTTCATAACTCAACCTTGAAGATTCCGCTCTCGCAGGATGTGAACCATGTAGGCGCTGCCCGTACCCTCAACGTTACGGCAGCTCAAAATGCAATCGCCGCGACAACAGCAAACGCGGGATGCTCCGGCGGTTACTCGGCGGCGGCTATCAATTGCGCCATTGCGGCTGGTGCGACGATTCAAACCTTCGCAGCGGCCCAGACTGCGGGTCCAAACGGACCCCTCGTCTCAGGCGGCCTCGACTCTGGCGCCACTTCCCTGGGAGCAACGTCGGCTCAATATAACGGTCTCACGCCGAACACCGGCGCGGCCTTTGCCGGAATTAATCCTAACGTCGGCGTCGGTAAGTTCATCCTTCCCATCGGCCGCTCCGGGTACGATGCACTTCAGGTCGTCCTCCAGCAGCAGAAGGCGCACCCTGCTCCCGGTATCATGAGCAGCAACTTCCAGATCTCCTACAACCTCTCTCGCATCGTCACCGCAACCGGCACGGGCATCGCAGGAGACCAGCAATTTGCAAGCTCTGTCCCCTTCAACAACGACGATCCAACCCGCTACATCGGCCGCTCTCCTCTGGACCAGAGCAACCAGCTGAGCTTCGGAGGCAGCATCGCCGTCAAGTACGGCTTGAATGTCTCAGCGATCGGGCACTTCTTCTCCGCGACCGCCCAGTCCCTCACCCTCGACACTCTCTCTGGAAATACAGGGCAGATCTTCCAGACAGACGTAGACGGCGATGGAACGGTCGGAGACCTGGTCCCAGGGACCATCCCTGGCTCGTACGAGCATCAGATCAAGGGCGGCAAGAGCCTCAATGCCCTGATCAGCAACTACAACGCAACTCAGGCGGGAACGCCGACTCCTGCGGGTAATGCTTTGATTGCCGCTGGCCTGTTCACCCCCGGACAGCTGTTCGCACTCAACGGCGTTCAACAGCCGCTTGCAGCAGCTCCCAGCAAACCGCTTAACAACGCTGCTCTCCGTACCTTTGACCTCAGCGCGAACTACCCCATCCGCTTCAGCAAGCTTGGGGAGAAGTTCAGCCTCGTGCCGGGCGTCTCTGTCTACAACGTCTTCAACATGAGCAACTACAACGCCATCACCAGCATCCCGGGAACCACGACTGGCGTCCTCCTGAATCAGGGAGATGCCGGTCAGCAGGGTTACTACAACGGACCGAGCGACCAGGCGACACTCAATCAGGCTCGTATCGTGCGTAACTCAGGTACCTTTGACCAGGGCGGACCTCGTACCACGGAGTTCCAGCTCAAGCTCAACTTCTAACTAGAAACAGTTCTAACTCAAAGGTGGAGACTTCGGTCTCCACCTTTTTCTTGTGCACTCTGCCTATCTGCTTTGCCCATTCCTTCTTCGAAGCGGTCGCGCTAAGCTTGTCCCATAGGCCATGGGACGGTCGATGCAATGGCGAGTGCCAGATTGGGAAACGTAAAAATATACTTGAAGGCGATGGCGCATTTTTAGGCGGCGCCTCCGAGGCTGTTTTTTCTCCACGTTTACCACGCATTCCACCACGTTTACACCAGCAAAAACCACCACTAAGAAGGCTGATTTTCCAAAAACCCCCTCAAAAACACCTGTAAAACTCCGAAACCCCGGCTCGACCGGGGCTTCGAATTTTTTTCCGCAAAAGCAATTTGTCCTACTCAGCTTTTCCGAGGGTTTTGTCTTGGTAGGCCTTCTGCAAAACAAAAAATGCCTGCTTCTTGACGCCCTGATCGGAGATAAGACCTTTGCGGTTGAAGTTGTCCTGCAGCCCTGGATTGACGCGGCGCGCAGACCGAAAGTCCATCAGGAGCCAGGGGCTGGTGCCACGAAGTTGAGGAATCTTATTTAGCATCGCAATCTGGTGATGGTAGAGCTCTGCCTGATACTCCTCAGTCCAAAGCGCTGGATGAGTATCACCAGAAGGCGCGTGATTACCGGCCTTTGCATCGCCCCCCCACTCGCTCATGATCAGAGGCTTGTCGTAGCGGATGTCCCAGGTGGTGGTATCGGCTCCCTCCGCGTGTTGCTCATACCACCCGATGTACTCGTTGACGCCAATGACATCAAGCACTTTGCCAAGCGGATCGTCGACGACCTTATTCGATCCAGCTGCAGTCTTTTCCGTGCGGACGAGAAGCGCCGCAGTGACAAGACGAGTCGGATCAAGCTGATGTGCGAGATCAACCATCGCCGTGAGGTATTTGGTTCGAGCCTCGGTGTTTGGCGTCTCGTTAGCAACCGACCACAGAATAATAGAAGCCTTGTCGCGGTCGCGGCGAATCATCTCTGCGAGTTGCTGCTTCGACTTCGCGAGGACAGCGGGGTTATCGAACTGCAGGGCCCAGTAGTCTGGAATCTCTGCCCAGACCATGAGGCCGAGGCGATCGGCGGCGCGGGTCATCCGCTCGTCGTGAGGATAATGCGCGAGGCGGACGTAGTTGCAACCCAGTTCTTTCGCCCAGCCAAGCAGTGTCTCTATGTCTTTTTCGGAGTAGGCGCGGCCGGTGCGATAGGGAGCTTCGGCGTGAATGGAGATTCCGCGAAGAAAAACGGGCTGGCCGTTCAATAGGATCTGAGTGCCGCGGGTTTCGATGGTGCGGAAGCCGATACTATCTTCGATTCTGTCGGGGCCCGAAGAGATTTCAACCGCATAAAGCTTGGGGTTTTCGGTCGACCAGAGGCTCAGAGACTTCGCAGGGATCTTGATAGCAGCACGCGAATTCGCATCGACCGTCGATTCGACTTTGGCTTGAAGTTCAGGGATCGTTACAGTGACGGGAGTGCCCGGAGACGCACCTTCGACGTGGACATAGCCTTCGATGAGGGAATGGTCGGTCCGGCTCAGATGGAGGTCGTAGTCATCAATAAACTGAGTGGGGACCGTGACGAGTGAGACATCGCGAGTGAGTCCGCCATAGTTCCACCAGTCGGTCTGGAGTGTAGGAACTCCATCCGCAATGCGGGTGCTGTCCACCGAAAGAACAACGAAGTTATTGCCGTCGTGGAGAGCCGCGGTGATATCACAGTCAAATGGGGTAAAGCCGCCCTCGTGCTCACAGACTTTTTTTGTGTTTACCCAGACGACGGTGCGATAGTTGGCGGCGCCGACGTGTAGGAAGGTGCGAGTGTTCGGAGTGGCAGCGTGCTGAAAGTCCTTCTCGTACCAGATGGGACCTTCGTAATAGAGAAGTTCGGGGCGTTGCGTGTTCCAATCGCCTGGAACGCGAAGTGTGGGGGCGTTAGCGAAGTTGTAGTCCTGCGGATTGCCATTCGGGTCAAAGGGGGCGTTCATGAAAAAGCCATCTTTGCGCAGTTGCTGATGCAGGTTGTAAATACCGGTCGAATACTGATCGACGATGGTGTGCCATTCGCCATCAAGCGAGATTACGGGGCGGTGGTCGATGTCGACCAGCAGCGTAGTGCCTGTTTGACTAGGGTTCTGAGGAGGCGTCTGGGCAAACGAGGGTGCTGTGAGAAGCAAAGCGAAGACAAGTGTGCGGACTGCGGACTGCTGCATGAGATGTTTCTCCAGTCGTGATGGGCGATTTGTGCGACTGTGCCGAAAGAGCTACGAAGGTCATAATACTTCGGTCTCTGAACAATTGCTTGGTTCACCTACGAACAAGCTGCGGCCAACTGCCAAATGCGATCACGCTGTTCAATGGCGTCGCGAACGACAAGTCGTTAGGCTGAAACCGGAGTATCAACCTCGGCCCACGGAAGAAATAGTGAGAAGATGGTGCCGTGGTGGATAGGGTGTTCGCTACTGCGGTATGTGAGCTTGCCTTGGTGACGAGTGACAATGCCCGCCGAGATCCACAGGCCGAGTCCGGTGCCGTTGAGGTCTTTGGTTGTATAAAAAGGCTCGAAGAGACGGGCTTTCACGGTAGGGGACATACCATGGCCGGTATCGGCGATGGTGATACGAATGCCCTGACGAGGCTCCAGGTAGTTGGGTGAGTAATCGGTGGCGTCGTGGGCGCGAACGATGAGGCGACCGCCGCCAGGGCGCATGGCATCGATCGCGTTGGCGATGAGATTGTTGAGCACTTGGCGAATGTCGTTTTCAAAGCAAAGGATGGTCGTATTGGTGGCATATCTCGCATCGACCTGGATATGCGAGTTGGCGAGTCGACCCTGATAGAGATTCAGGACGGCATCGACGAGATCGGCTGCGCTGACGTGGGTGGCGCGGACGGCCTGACGATGGAAACGCAGGGTCTGTGTGGCGATCTGGCAGACGCGGGAGAGCTCACTTTGTGCCGTTTGGAGGTACTGCCGGGTCGACTCGGGAAGGTCATCCGACAGAGCGATAAGGTAGAGGAGGTTGGTGATAGCCTCGAGCGGGTTATTGATCTCGTGGGAGATGGAGCTGGCGAGCCTGCCGACAGCTGCAAGCTTTTCGCTCTGGATGAGGGCAGCTTCGGCTTTCTTCTGATGCGTGACTTCGAGGACGACTGCAGCGATGGCCTCGACCGAACCGTCCGCGGCAAAGACCGGTGAGTAACTGACATTGAAGGTGCGTTGTTCGCCGGGACGACCAGGCAGGTCGCCGTGTAGAAGGTTGCTGCGAACCGGCCGGCCAGCGGCAGCCGTCTGGAGAAGTTCCTTGAGGCCGGGAAGTTTGACGATGTCTGTAATCACCTGGCCGAGAATCTTCTCCCTGGGAAGTCCGATGATCTCGACCTGACGATCGTTCACGCGGAGATAGCGAAGCGTTGCGGCATCGAAGAGAGCAAGGCCGACAGGAGCAGTCTGATAGATAGACTCAAGCTCGGCGCGCTGACGTTCCGTCTCTTCCTGTCGCTTTTGGAGGGTCTCTGCGAACGTCTTACGATCGTCGATGTCGATAGCGACACCGAGCCAGTGGAGGATCTTTCCCGAATCATCGCGGACGGCCCGCGCCCGAAGCCACCACCAGCGAGTGACGCCATCCTTGGCGCGAATCAGACGCACTTCGAGATCGTACTCCGTTCCTGTGGCAACCGAGCGCGTCCAGGCCTCCAAAGCTCGCTGCTGATCTTCGTGGTGGAAAGCCGTTAGCCAGTTGAGGCCATTGAGGGTCCTAATGGTGAGTCCGGTGTAGTCGAGAAATCCCTGGTTCGCGTAGGTAATGCTGCCGTCTGGCGCGCCCATCCAGATAGCTTGCGGGTTGAGGTCGGCCAGGACGCGGTAACGCGCTTCACTGGTTACAAGCGCTTCTTCATTCTTCTTCCGGTCGGTGATATCGATCGTGAGACCGCGGAGACTGGCGGGCTTGCCACCGACGGAAACGATCTGGCCTCGATTCTCGATCCAGAGGATTCGGCCATCCGCGGCCCGAACCTGACACTCCACCACAATCATCTGTCCGGTTTCGACAGCGGCTTGCACGGCGGCGGCAATCGTCGGGAGATACTCCGGAAGGAGAATTTTTTTGAAGACGCGCGCGTCAGGAATGTCGGCAAGAGGATGGCCGAAGACCGGATAAGAGCCGGCTCCGTACGTGGCTTTGCCAGTGGCGTAGTCCACATCCCAGGTAGCAGCGCGAGCGGTCTGCTGGACGGAGGCGAGAAGATCTTGCTGTCGTTTAAGAACCTGGTCCGATTGACGGCGGCCAGTGATGTCGCGGAAGAACAAGACGATGCCATCGTCATACGGACGGCACTGAATCGAGAGCCAGAGATTGAACGGCTCGGGGTAGAAGGCTTCGAACTCGCCCGGGATACCTTCGTCCATCGCTCGATGGTAGTGATAGCCGAACTCACTGCTGCGTTGAGCAGCCGCAGGAAACTCCTCCCAGAGATTCTTTCCGAGTAGCTCGCCCAGCGGGCTGAGCAACTCCCGGGCACGGCGATTGAGATAAGTAAAGTTCCAATCATGGTTGAGACTTACGACCGCGTCAGTGGTGATCTCGAGAACCTGGCGAAGCTGACGAGCCGCGGTGGCGCGAAGCAGCTCCGCACCTTTGCGGTCGGTGATATCGCTCGAGAAGATGATGATCCCATCGTCGAAGGGGCGAGCGGATACGCGAAACCAGATGTCCAGCGGTTCGGGATAGTAGGCCTCGAACTCCGTGGCGATGCGCCGCTCCATGGTGGTGCGGTAGTGAGATCGGAACGGCTCCTTCTGATTGGACGGAAACCGCTCCCAGAGATTCTCGCCAACGAGAGTATCGGTTTTGAGAATGTCGAGCGCCGCGCGATTGGCGAAGGTGCATATCCAGTTGCGATCGACGCAGACGATCGAATCCGGAGAGGCATCGAAGATCTGCTGTAGCTGCTGAACGGCACAGTCGCGAAGAGACTCGGCGCGCTTGCGGTCGGTGACGTCGCGATAATAGAGCGCCACGCCCTCTTCGGTCGGCAGGATGTGTACATCGATCCAGACGTCGAAGGGTGCGTAAAAGTGCTCGATATGCCGCGGTTCGCGCGTCTGCATGACAGAGCGGTAGGTCCGTTCGACAGCTGTGCTGACTGTCTCGGGAAAGAGCTCCCAGTGGGTTTTGGTGTGGATATCGGACGGCTCGAGGCGGCTGATCCGGACCGCTTCCGCATTGGCATATGTGATGACCCAGTTAGGGTCGAAGCAGAGGACCGCCTCGGGCAGCAGTGCGACAAGGCGCGCGAGATTGTCGTTCTCTGCATCGCTCTCGCGGCGGAACTGAGCGCGGCGGTTGAGAGTGACAGGCGCTTTGGCGGAGATCGAGTCAGACATAGCGGCAAAGATACGGACGAAGCTTCATCTTACAGAGGAATCGTCCATTGACACAGATGCTTCTGGTTGCGCCTGGAGGCGCGCTTCGATCTGGTCTACACGCGACTTCAGCACTTCTAGCGTGGCCGAAAGAGTCGAAACTTCAGTCTCCAGTTGAGCCAGGCGCTGGCTCGAGCTCGAGGGAGCCTCGGTTCGCTCGACGGGATAAACGGCGAGGTCGGGCGGGGCCCCAAGCAGATGGGCGTAGCGGGCCTCTCGTGAGCCAGGCTGGCGAGGGAGGATAGTTACGAGTGGTCCGGTGACCTCGGACGTCCGCTCACCCGTTGACGGGCGAGCGGAAAGGCGTTCCAGAGTGGATTGGACGGCGGCAAGGTCGTCAAAAGTATAGAGGCGGTCCGCCCGGCTGCGGAGTTCTCCCGGAGTCTGAGGACCGCGCAGCATCAGGAGACAGATGACTGCGGTCTCGTCGCGCCGGAGGTTGAGAACTGTGCGGACGCGATGCTCGTACTTGGGAACGCGGGCGTCGCGGACCGGGTTGGTGAGAGCGAGGTCTTCGAGTGTGTGAAGCGCCTGTCGCACCTCTTCTTCGCTGAGTTCGAGGACAGGGTCACGGCTGGATCGCTGATTGCACGCGTTCACCAGCGCGTTAAGCGAGAGGGGATAATTCTCGGGCGTTGTGATCTCTTTTTCGATGAGCGAGCCGAGGACGCGAAGCTGAATGGGATCGAGCTGCATGCCTACTAGGGTGCCATACCCAGGGTTGGCTTGGCTCGGCGGATAATAAAGAACTATGACAGATGGCCGGTTGCAATTTTTCGACGAAGCCCAGGTGAGAGCAGCGCTCTCTTATGACGATCTGATTCCAACCATGCGTCAGGCATTCACGGACTTACCAGCCGGCCGAGCGGCCCAGCCGCTCCGAACCGTGATGTCCGTGGCCGCGCACACAGGGTGGTTTGCGGTAATGCCAGCCGTGTATGGCGGCGTAATGGGCGCGAAGCTGGTCACGTTTTATCCCGGGAACGCCGATAAAGGGATGCATACGCATCAGGCAGTGATTCAGCTGTTTCGTGCGGATACTGGCGAACCGCTGGCCATCATGGACGGGCGCCTCATTACCGAGATGAGGACCGCGGCGGTATCGGGAGTGGCTGTCGACCTACTTGCGCCGGTCGAGGCGAAGGTGCTGGGGATTCTAGGCAGCGGAGTTCAAGCTCGCTCCCATGTGCAGGCGCTGTCGCGGGTTCGGAAGTTTGAAAAGATTATGGTTTGGAGCCGTAGTGAGGGAAACGCAAAAAAGTTCGCTGAGGAGGTTGGAGCACAAGTGACCTCGGCAGAAGAGGCAGTGTCGGGAGCTGACGTCGTGCTGACACTGACAAGTTCGCCGGAGCCGATTCTGTTTGGACGGTGGCTGAAGAAGGACGCGATGGTTTGTGCGGTGGGAGCCGTCACGCCGAATCGCAGGGAACTCGATGACGAGGCCATGCGCGGAGCGGTAGTGGTGGAATCCCGAGAAGCGGCACTGCGTGAGCCCGGGGATATCCTGCTCGCAAAGGCCGATGTGAGTGCCGAGATTGGAGAGTTGTTGCAGGGAAAGCAGTTAAATAGAAGAGATCGGCCAGTGGTGTTCAAATCGGTAGGGATTGCGATCGAAGACGTAGCATCGGCGAAGCTGGTCTACGACCGGCTCTCTGGAGGCGACAGCGGTAAGTATTGATCCAGATTGATTTACGTAGCAAGAACGGATTCGGTGACAGGGTAGTCAATGTGACACTAAAGTTACAGAAACAACATCGGCGAGTTTGGATGGATTCTATAAACTAGAAGAAGGAAATGGCGAATCGCGAAGCGCATTTGTTGGTTCGCATTCAAACACTGGGAACTCGGAGATTCTGAATGCAGAGATCGCACGCTAAAGGCGTTGTCGCGGTTGCAGCCACCATGATGGTCCTATTTGGGATGAGTGGATCGTCCTGGGCCCGGACCGTGCGGACACGGGTCCACGCCGGGTTGCACAGCTCCGTAAAAACCACGTCGCGGACGAAGTCGCACCCGGTGGCGATTACGGGCGAAGAAGTGGTGCCCGGGGTAATGCCGGACGAGCTTTCCTCAGGAACTACCTCAGGTGAGCTGCCCGATGATGGAAAGCCCTATCAGCTTCGGATGACAAATCTGCACACCGGAGAAAGTCTGGATGTGGTTTACCGTATCGGCGACACCTATGTGCCCGAGGCGCTGGAGAAGCTTGATTACTTTTTGCGTGATCACTACACGCAGGACGTGGTTCATTACGAGCCGAAAGAGTTTGATGTACTGCACGCTATGATGTCGCGGCTGGGACGAATAAATGGCATCATCCAGGTGGTCTGCGGGTACAGGACTCCGGAGACCAATGAGGCGCTGCGGCATGCATCTGTGAAAACTGGAGTAGCCGAACATAGTCAGCATATGGAAGGTCATGCGATCGACCTTCGCGTCCCGGGAGTTTCGACGGTGGAGGTGCGGAATACGGCCCTGTCGCTCCGTGCCGGCGGGGTGGGATACTACCCTGTCTCGCAGTTCGTCCACGTAGATGTAGGGCCTGTGCGTGAATGGGCATTCGGCGCCACACCTCGTAAGCCAGTCCGGCGGCTGCACAACACTCACAGCTCTGGAACCGTTTCCGGCGAGTAAATAACTCTTCTCCTCGAGAAAAAAGAAGCTCCGGTTCTTCCGGGGCTCTTTTTGTTTGGGCGCCGTGTGGTTAGCTATACTTCGCCGCATGGATTCTCTGCACCGACATCTCAGAGGTCGAAAGTGGGGTCTGGCCCTTGCGCGAAAAATCGCTGAGGAGATCGGCACGGACAAGTCCGCAGTTCGAACACTGGTGAGAGAACTGTTCGGGGAGGATATTGAGGTAAGGAAACGCGCGGCGGATGTGACGCGGCGGATTACTGAAGCGGATGGCAGCTTGTTGGAGCGTTACGCCGACGAGCTCGCCGGATTGCTGGAGACTCTGCCCGTGGAGGAATCGCGGACGCGGTGGCATCTGGGATTGGTGGTTCCGCGAGTGGCGTCTACGTGTGCGCAGCGGTTGCGGGCGGCGCGGACGATGTCATTGCTCACCGAGGATGAGAGCAACGTGGTGCGGTGCTCAGCGGTGGAGGGGATGGGGCTGCTGGCGTTGCGAGAGCCTTCGTTGCGGGATGAGGCAGAGGAGATGGTGGAGAGGTACCTGCGTGAGGGGACGGTGGCAATGAAGAGCAGAGCGCGAGGCGTGCAGCGGAGTTGGGCGAGGGCAGAGAAGAAGAGATGATGATGGGCGTGAGTCAATTTTCGTAAAATAGAAGGATGAGCAAGAGCCGTTCGCCGCTGTATGTCACCACGCTGATTGCGGGCGCCTTCTTCATGGAGAACCTGGACGGCACCATCATCGCCACTGCGCTGCCGCAGATGGCGCGCAGCTTCCACGTGGGTGCGGTGAATCTGAACATCGGGATGACGGCATATCTGCTGACGCTGGCAGTGTTCATTCCGATCAGCGGGTGGGTAGCGGACCGGTATGGTTCGCGGTCGGTGTTTGCGTCGGCGATCGCAATCTTCACGCTGGCGTCGCTGCTCTGCGGGGAGGCGCGGACACTGACCCATTTCACGCTGATGCGGATTGTTCAGGGCATGGGCGGCGCAATGATGGTGCCGGTGGGACGGCTGATTGTGCTGCGCAATACGCCCAAGGAGCAGCTGACGCAGGCGATCGCATATATCACCTGGCCTGGGCTGACGGCGCTGGTGATTGGGCCTGCGCTGGGCGGCTTTATTACGACGTATGCAAGCTGGCACTGGATCTTCTTTCTGAATCTGCCGCTGGGCGTGCTGGCCCTGACGCTGGCTCTGCTTTGGATTGAAAATGTACGGACGGATGAGCGGCATCCATTCGACTGGCTGACGTTCGTACTGGGAGGATTCGCTTCGGTAGGCGTGGTGTACGCGATGGAGAAGTTGGGCGGCGAAGGAGGGCGCTGGCAGTTACCAGCGACGATCCTGGTGCTGAGCCTGCTGAGCGGTTCGTTGGCGGTGGCGGTTGGCAGGCGCAGGCCGGCGATCTCGCTCATCGACTTCGAGTCGCTACGGCTGAAGACGTATTCGCTTTCGGTGTATGGGGCGAGCGCGTTTCGCGTTGCGGTCTCAGTGCTTCCGTTTCTTCTCCCGCTGATGTTCCAGATTGCATTTGGACTGAATGCATTTCGTTCGGGGCTTTATCTGCTGGCGCTATTTGCGGGCGACCTAAGCATGAAGGCGTTTGTGATTCAAGCACTTCGCCGGTTCGGGTTTCGGCGGATTCTGCTGGTGAATGGAGTGATTACGGCGGGCTCGATGATGTTATGTGCGACTCTGACGCCGGCAACCCCGCCGCTGCTGATTGTGGCGATTCTGTTCTTTCATGGGGCATGCCGGTCCATGGAATTCACCTGCATGACGACGCTGGCGTACACGGAGATTCCGGCGAACAGGATGAGTCGCGCGAATGGATTTTTGAGTGCCATCATGCAGCTCAGCATGGGGCTGGGAGTGGCCGTGGGCGCGATAACGTTACGTCTGGTGGCTCACTCGCATGGACACTCTGCAGCGACGCCGCAGTTGCGCGATTTTCACGTTGCAATCATGGTGATGGCGGTGCTGGCGCTGGGACCGGTGGTGGATAGCCTGGGCCTGTCGCCGAACGCGGGAGTGGCGACGAGCGGCCATACTCAGGCAAAGCTAGAGGTCAACCCAGTTTGAGGTGAGGACGAGCCTCTCGGAAGAACCAGACAATCAGAGAGGAGATACAAAAGGCCGCCATTGCTGGCGGCCTCTCTGTTTCTTGTTTGACGCAAAGCGCGTCTACTGCATGCGATGCTTAGTCGCCGGAGACGGTCTCTTCGACCTTCGGTGCCGGTGCAGCTTTAATCTCGCCGAGGGAGATGAAACCAGCGGGAGCATCGGGCTCCTGGAGGATCTCCTTGCGGTAGAGCTTGGCCATGCGGGCATTTTCGGCGTCCTGCTTGATCTTCGCATCGCGTGCGCGGATCTTCTCTTCGCGAGAGTTCTTCGCGATGCCGGACTTGTCGAACGTGTCGTTGGCGGCGGCGTTGACATGCTCGTCGTTGAGAACGAGGTCGTACTTCATCTCGGCTTCGAGACCGACCTTCTTACCACCGGCGAAGATCTCGTGACGGCCATGCTCCTCGTACCACTTGGTGAGGGTAGATGTCATGTGCATCTTCTCGATGATGTTTCTCCAACCCACGCCGGTGTTGTACGCGCAGAAGCTGATCTCACCCTCTTGCGTTGCGTAGGGGATGATGCACTGCTCGGTGCGGCGGAAGTCGTAGTTGAAGAGGTCCTGGAACCACATGCCGGCGATGAAGAGGAAGTTCCAGCGGTCGGCGCGGCGCTTCTCGATATCGGCCATCGTGCGGTCGCCTGTCACCTTGCCGTAGTTGCGGCCGGTGGCGCCGAAGCACTTGTCGAACTTCTGCAGCAGGTCGGTGATCTTGAAGTGTGTAGGCGCCTTCGAAGGATCGTAGTTGCGCAGAAGCGCGAGCGACACGCCGAGAATCGAAAGGAACTTGCCGCGTGCGGCGTCGTTAACCTTCGCAACGTCCTTGGCAAGCTGCACCGCATCGAGGAACGCGGTGACCGGAACGGCTTCCTTCGTCTCCTTGTCGATCATCAGCGCCATGCCGATCCCACAATTTGGATGGCAGCCGCAGGAGAGCTGGCCCCAGTCGCGGTCTGGTCCGTGTACAAGGTCGGCCCAGTCGGAGAAGGTGGACATGAACGAGATGGGGAACCAGTCGCGAGTCGATTCGCCAAGGCCGGTCTGGTCGCGGACGTCGTGTGCGAGGTGCGACAACGTGTAGCGTTGCGCATGACGGCGCTCGTCGGAGACGTCTTCGTCGCGGCCGGTGAAGCTGACCGGCTGGAAGGAGAGGAAGTTGATCTTCTTCGGGTTGTCGA
The DNA here is from genome assembly GCA_964658525.1 of uncultured Edaphobacter sp. Taxonomy (GTDB): domain Bacteria; phylum Acidobacteriota; class Terriglobia; order Terriglobales; family Acidobacteriaceae; genus Edaphobacter. The sequence continues at coordinate 4,545 of CAZZZG010000044.1, read as the reverse complement.
GTGCGAACTCGATGATGCGGCCAACCTGCTCGTTGTTGATCCCGTTGATGATGCAGGTGACGGGGACGATGTCCACGCCTGCTTCATGCAGGTTGTGGATTGCCTGAAGCTTTACGTCGAACGCGTTGCCGACCTTGCGGTGCGAGTTTGGCGCATTGCCGATGCCGTCGAACTGCAGATAAGCGTAGCGGAGACCAGCTTCCGCAGCAGCCTTGGCGAACTCCTTCGACTTCGCGAACTCAATACCGTTGGTCGCAGCCTGAACGGAGTTGTAACCAACCTTGCGGGCGTAGGCGACGGCGTCGAGGAAGTACGGCGACAGGGTCGGTTCGCCACCCGAGAACTGAACGCTCATCTGACGGCGCGGCTTGATCGTGATCGCGTTGTCGAGCATGGTCTTGATCTCGTCCCACGTCAGCTCGTGGACGAAGCCGACCTGGTTGGCGTCCATGAAGCAGGGATCGCACATCATGTTGCAACGGTTCGTCAGGTCGATCGTAAGAACCGATCCGCGGCCGTGCGTCACGGTGGAGGTCCCGTGGTTGTGAAGCTTCTCGTCGTTGTGGGCGCGGATGTCGCGGCCCGGGAAGACATCTTCGAGGTGCTTCATCATCGGCGGATCGATGGACATGACGTCCTCGAAGTGGCCGTGAATCGGGCAGTCCTTGACCATCAGGATCTGGCCGTCGCGCTCGATGATCTGTGCCTTGATCTCGCCGACCTTCTCGTTCAGCAGGATCTCGTGAGGTAGTTTGCCGTCAACGATCTGCTGGCGAATCTCCGGAATGCACTTCGGGCAAAGAGAATCCGTCGTGCGGGGCCAGCCGAGGGGTGGCTTTTCTTTCTGATAGCTCTTCAAAAGCGGCTTATCGCTCCACTTAGGGGTGAAGCTGGCGTTGGGGCTGAACGAGTTCAGCTTGTTGAATACTGCCCAGCCTGCCTTTGCTCCATACGTGAGAGCTTTCTCCGCAATTTTTGCCTTCGGCATGTCTTTTTGTCTCCTGATTGTCCGTCTGCTTATCTTGAAATCTTCTGGATTGTTACTTAATTTCGATCTACGAAGGCCGCTTTTTGCTCGGCTGACCCACGCTGGTATCGCGAGAAGCAACCCTCACTCGGCCCAAGCTATCTATTGCTTTACCTGTCAGATGCAACGGGGATCCGGTTCGACTCACCCCTTAACAGTACCCAGCTTGGGGGTCATATCGAAGCATGTGGTATTGAACGGCAAGAATCTGCATTGAACGGCAACCTGGAGCGGTGGACGGGGCGAAGTTTTTACGTTAAATAAGGAAAATATGTCACTGAGTAGTAATACCGCTGGTCCCGCTGGCGATATTATTCAGGATTCGCTGAACGAAGATGATGCGAACGTGGATGTGGCTGGCCACGTCAGGAAGGAATTCGTCGAGCAGATTGTTGACTGGGTCGAGAGCGTAGCCCGTCGCGATGCGGGTAACGGTCGAGGAGAGATCCGTATGGACACCCGGCACATATTGATTCGAGAGGACAGCCTCGAGGGGATAGTCGAGTAAGACAGAATAGTTGGGCATGGAACTGCCATCGTCGTGGCGCGAGATGACGGTGCGAGAGACGGAATAAACGATCCGCCTCGTCAGCGGCGCGTTCGGCATGCGAAAGTAACGTGGATCCTGATGGAACAGGATCGGAAAAGTGAAGCCTCTGAAGAATTCGCTGGAGACATCCTGCACGTAACTGATGCCGACAGATTTTCCGAATCCCTTCAGACCAGGACCGTATGCAGAGTGGGAGTCGGCTGCAACTGAGATCGCAGATATGCCGACGATAGTGCCGAAGTTAGCTGGATCGGCGAGGTTGTTGAGGGCAAGGTACCCCTTCTCCTGCCAGGTCAGCGGGATGACGATATTTGTGCCGAGAAACTTTTGATAGGGATAGACGAGGTTGCTGCAGGGCTTGGGGACCACATCGAGACGGTTGGGATTGTAGTAGACAATCTTCAGGGCGCGAAAGGCGTTGCACGGCTTGACTCCATCTCCGGTCTGTCGAAACGAAGCCTCGGCTACCGCGACGACGCCTTGCTGATCCGAAGCTATGGCGCTCGGGGCGTCGGGCAGATCGTCGGAAGCTGAGTGGGAGGGAGCGGACGTAGTCTCGCTACGTATGGATGTTGAGATTTGTGCTGCTGCGGTAGTGATCGCAGATAGCAGCAATACCAAAATCAACAACCAACGCATACGAATGCCCCTCGTAGCCTACCCTCATAAGACGTAGCGGAGCTCACTCAGGCTTATTTGAGATGAGTGATCTCAAGCGCCTCGTCGAGAAACTCGGTAACGACAAAGCCGATTGCACCGCCGGCCATCGACGTGCCAAAGGTTTGTGCAGTCTGGCTAAAATTGCGATTTTGATCAGGGTAGTACGCGTTGGTGAGGGCGGCTCCGAAGACGCGGCCGGAGATGAGCGAGTAGTTGGGTGTAGCGTGGCCATCGTCCGCGCGAGTGATGATAGCGCGGGTGGCGGCGTATGCGACACGTCTGACTACATTGTGGCCTTTGCCCATCTTGTAGTAGCGAGGATCCTCATGAAAGAGCGGAGCGAAGACGACGTTGCCGAAGATGTTCTGACTGGTGTTGCGTAAAGCGGCAGCCCCCAGGCGCTCCCCGAATCCACCACTGTCAGTGCCGTAGTTGGGGGTGCCGTTGATGAGATGAGTGTACGCAGCTGAGGTAGTCCATCCGATGAGAGAGAACACGGTGAAGCTCTGCTTGAATCCCATCACCTCTTTATCATGCGCGGAGAGGGATGGAGCTATTTGCCCAGGGTAGATGGTGATATCGCTGCGAGTGGCTAGAATCCTGCGTTTTACTGAGGCTGGATTCAAGGCGTCGCCTACCGGGTTCGCGAAGCCCTCTGTTTCGTTGCCTGAACTGCTGGATTCAGCGGTCGAAGAAGTGCTATTTGAGACCTCCGGAGCGTCGGGAAGCGAGAGCATCGCGTTCATCCCCGCCAGCGGGCGCTCTGGGGTTTGTGCCTGCGCAACCAGGCCCGTTGAGGCAAATAACGCCACGATGGTGAAGATAAGGCTTTTATTGAGGAGCTTTCTTGAAGTCAGCCGTACCCTTGCAATTCTCAAAAATAACTCCCTTACAGGCTAAATATCCCACCACCGTTTAGAGTTCAGCGACCGGGTTTTGGTCGCAAACTGCGTGATGCGAGCGCTTTGCCTAGGTATAACGGACGCTCAAATGCCACGGCAAGTTGTATTTACCAGCTTCACCCGATTCGGAACCTTGTTACCATCCCGGCACGTAGATGCAATCACCGTTGACGCTTCTCTTTTCCACATCATCTAATCAAGTGATGGAGGTGCGCGCATGTCAACCGAAGAGTCGAAGCGACCGTGGGAGCAGCACTTGCGGGATGCGGCAACCCATCTGGAAGCAGACCTTAAAAACGTCGTGAAGTTCATTAACGATGAGGTGGTACCGGATGTGCGACGCAACGGTTCAGAGGCACTGCGAACCGCTGCAGCAGAGTTGCACAAGCTCGCGTCGCGAATGGACGATCATGCACGAAGATCGTCGGCCCCACCACCGCCACCACCGAAAGACACAACGAAACCGTGATCACCGTCCGGCGTACGCGTGCCGCAATGCTATCGGCGTGTGCGCTGATAGCCAGCGGTTGCCATAAAGAAACAACGAGAGCCTACAGGCCGCCACCTCCGCCGTCGACGACAACGGCTTCCAATCAAGGCAAAGTTTCGCGTGGATCGCGGACCAACCCGACAACCGCTCCTGTATCACCTCCACCCACCCCAGCGCCGATTCCAGGCAATCTTGGAAAGCCCGTCTCAAGTGAGGTCGGAATGGCGAGCTGGTATGGCCCTCCCTACGCCGGTCGAAAAGCCGCTGACGGCACGGTCTACGACCAGAACGCGATGACTGCCGCGCACCTGACTCTCCCAATGGGGACGATGGTGCGTGTGACAAATCTGATCAACAACCAATCTGTCGTGGTGAAGATCACCGACCGTGGCCCGTTCGTCCATGGACGCATTATCGATCTGTCACTTGCCGCTGCGAAGGCGACTGGAGTCTATCGCGCCGGTGTCGCCAAAGTGAAGGTGGAAGCGTTCGCACCTCCGGTACATGCGAACGCCGATCCGGGTGGACATTGGTGCGTACAGGTCGGGGCCTTCGCGCGGGAATCCGACGCAATAAAGCTCAAAGACGAGATGATTCGGCGCTATGCCACCGCCAAGGTCATCGAGTTCCCCGGGCCCACCGGGCATTGGGTCAGGATCAGTCCGAAGCTGCCGAACAAAAGCAACGCAAGCGAGGTAGCCGACAGCATTCACCCCAAAGATCCAGCCGCCGCACCCTATCTGATCCGAACCGACTAGCGATACTATTTCCCGGGCAGCGCAGGAGGATCATAGTACGGAAGCTTTTGTTGCTCCACCGTTGCACGCTTCACGCCGATGTCGTCAAAGAGCAGGCTTGGAGCAATCGTGGTCTGAGGCACTGTCCCGAGCGAGTTCGAAACATAGGGGTCGTTGCC
>CAZZZG010000043.1:0-31421 GCA_964658525.1 uncultured Edaphobacter sp. | reverse complement strand
AGAGTCAGCTTCTTCAGTAGTTCATCTGCGCGGCGCGAGACAGCGTCATCTGGTGCCCCTTGCTCCTGGGCGTCCACCGTGATGGGGAGGGAAACGGCAAAAAACGTAATAAGTACTGCGATCCATACGCGGCTAGGCTGCATATCATTCGTTCGCATTCTCAATGAACTTTCCCTCTAATTCAAAGCTTCGGTCCTTCGACCGCAGCGATCGTCGCTCTGTCATGAAGCCGAAGAATCCAATCCTGTGTACCGGGCTCTTCTTGTCGGCATGGTTTTCCGGCGTGATTGCCACTTATCACAATACCTGCCTCTTCATTTCTGGATAAGTACCATCGCGTATTGAGCAGTCTGATGTCGCGCAAGCGCATGTTGCGACAATCACTTGAGTCTGGAGTCAGTGTCTGTATGGACGGCTGTATGCTACAGAGCAACGGGCCAGTCCTAACCGCGTTGTCGGGCACCTCCCCTGCAACCGGCATTCTCCTCACTCTTTCAGCTCTTATATGCACCGGTCTCCCGCAGTAGGGTTTGAATTTCGCTAAACTGATCGACAACAACATCGGCTCCGGCGCGAAGCAGGTCGGACTCTCCGAAACTCGTCGTCAATGCGATGGTGAAGCATGGGACTTTTTTTGCTGCCGCAACGCCATTGAGGGCGTCTTCTATGATCCAGCAGTCGGACGGCGCCATCTCCATCTGCGCGATCGCCTTCTCAAAGACTTCCGGGGATGGTTTAGGGTGCACAATGGAACTGATGTCGATGACGACGTCGAAGAATGAGGTCATTCCCAGAGACGCGAGGGCGCGTTTGCGGTTTTGTGTGGTTGCAGACGTGGCAACAGCAAGCCGATATTTCCGATAAGCCCAGTGCACAAAGTCGATGGCGCCAGGAACCGCTCTCATGTCGCGCTGACCCAGGGTAAAGAGGCGGTCTTTCTCTGCCAGAATTGCTTCGATTTCGTCGTCGGAACGACCATGGCTCTTCGCAACGTCTGTGATCATTACTCGATCGCTGCGACCGATGTATCGCGAGAAGATCGCCTCATCAACCTCGATGCCCGCTGAACGCAAGGCTTGCCACTTCGTAGATTTGTGAAGAGCCTCGGAGTCGATGAGAACTCCATCCATATCGAAGACTAGCGCTTTTGGATTATTCGTTGGGGTGCGGCGTGATGGCCAATAGATTCCCACACTGTCTCCATTCTGGCGCGCGAAGTCGCCACTATGATTCCTTTACACTCTTGTTCAGAGCAGGGACGAGGCACATAAGAAGTGCGAGAGTGATAAACGCTCCCCGCAATCCAACGGAATGGGCAATAAAGCCCATCAACGCCGGCCCTGCAAGCAGGCCTGCATATCCGGCGCCTGTCGTGGCAGCAAGAGCAAGTGGAGCGGCCATTTCTCGCTGATTTACCGCTCGCCGAAACAGAATTGGCACTATGTTTGCGGCTCCAAGGCCGATAAGAACGAATCCTGCCAAAGCGAGCGGAGCGTATTGCGACGCAAGCAAGACCGCAAAGCCACACACTGCCGTCAATCCACTTAGCAGGAATACCTTGCGATCGCCCAGCCGCGTGATCGCGCGATCCCCGGTGAGACGTCCTATTGTCATGGCTATTGAAAACAGCATGTAGCCGACTCCGCCTCTGGCAGCAGCGACTATCCTGGTGGTTATCAACAGTAGAGCACTCCAATCGAGCAGCGCTCCCTCGACCAGAAATGAGATGAACGCAAAAAGGGCAATGACCAGAACAATACCGCGGGGCAGGACAAATGAGGGTCCTGGGATTTCACTGCCTGTTCGTAGCAGATGCGGAGACGCCGCACTGACAGCGAATATGACTGCGATGGAACCGATGACGCAGCTGTGGAACGGAGAGATATGGTTGGATAGCATGAGTGTCATAAACCCCGACCCGGCGAATCCTCCGATACTGAACAGAGCGTGGAAACCCGACATCAGCGGACGCGATAAAGCCCGTTCCACTTCAACTGCATGGAGATTCATGGCGACATCTAAGGAACCCAGCGACGCGCCGAACATCATAAGTGCTGCCCCAAGCGACGCTGGACGATCCGCAAGTACCAGAAGCGGAAGAAAGAGCGATACACCATAGCCCCCAGCGAGGATGATGGGCTTGCTGCCAAATTTCGTCGCGAGGATTCCGGTGATTGGCATTGCGGCAACCGAGCCGGCCCCAAGGCATAGAAGCAGAAATCCCAATGCGCCATCTCCAATTCCGAGTCGGCTCTTGGCGAAGGGAACTAGAGGAGCCCAACAGGCTACCGCGAAGCCTCCTGAGGCGAAACAGAGTCTCGTGGCGAGGCGCGATTTTGAGTGATCAGCGACGGATGACATGACATACTCCCGTCGCGACGGATCGAGGTGGCACCTCTTCAGTCAGAACAGAGGTGCGAAGAAAGCAGCGATCGATATTCATTTTTTTGCACGGCGAGAAGAGAGAGTTCCGCATGAAGTCTTTCTGTGGGGCACGTGTTGTGTGGATGTTGGCCGCGATGAATCATGCATGAACAAGAAAAATCAGGTCGATCACGGCAAGCTACGGTTGCCCAATGATGATTTTGGGACCGGCACTGGCAAAGGTTGAGACAACATCCTCCGATGTGCCTGACTCAAGAACTAGATGGTCAAGGACTGCCATTGCGGCCACTTGAAACGGTGCCCGAGTTTCAACTTTGTCCCTGGTGACCAGCGCCGCGGTGCGATGACATCTCGCAATGAGTGTGCGTTTGAATTCCGCATCTGCCATCTGGAACGCGCCAATTCCAAGAGATACGGAAACGGCACAAGCTCCGAGGAAACACAGATCAAAGCTCAAACGTTCGGCTTCGCGGATCGCAGATAGCCCGACGGCGCCTCCGATTTCACGATCGATCTCTCCTCCCAGAACAATGACTTTGAAATTCTTTCGATCCAGGAGGGAGTTTGCGATCGAGAGCGAATTTGTGGCAATTGTAAGAGAGCGATCGGGCATCTCTCTCGCCAAGGACAAGTTGGTACTGCCGCTGTCGAGGAACACCGTCGAAGTTTCGGAGACCAAAGTCAGGGCGGCCAAGGCTAAAGCGCGTTTTTCTTTCGAGTCCTTCAAAAGTCTGTGTTCGAACGAACCTCCATCCGGAGATATTGGGAGCCCGCCACCGTAGACTCGTTTGCACTTGCCCTCCGCAGCTAACGCTCGCAGATCTCGACGGATGGCGTCCTCGGATACGAGGAACTCCTTTGCAAGTGCGGTGGCATTGACTGACAGCCCACTCTGGAGTCGATTTTCGATCTCGTTCTTTCGCATTGCACCCGATGGACCGTGCATAAATAAGAAAATATCATGCATGATCAAGATTACCAAGACGAATTCAAAATACCTATTTACGAAATAGGTATTTTGATCATAAACTCTCGAAATGGCGAAGAACCCTCAACATCGCGATCTGTTTCCCGGCGCCTTGGAAGTAATGATTCTCCAGTCTCTGCGCCTAACGCCAATGCATGGGTACGCCCTGGTAAAGCACATCAAGCAAGTCTCCGACAATATGCTCCAGGTGGAAGAGGGTTCGCTCTATCCGGCGCTACAGCGAATGTTGAAGGAGGGTTGGTTGGAAGCTCAGACCGGGGTCTCGTCCAAGGGTAGACCGACGCGGATTTATCGGCTCACTGCTGCAGGTATTCGCCATCTCGAAAGCGAAGTTGTCAGTTTCGAGAGGATGTTTGCGGGATTTGCCCGGGTGCTTGCCGCAGCAAAAGCGTAAGAGGAGGTGTAGATTGTCACTCTTCAATCGAATCTTTTTCAGAAATCGCCGGTACGACGACATATCTGTCTCCATTCAGGAACACATTGGGGAGCGGATCGATGAACTTGTGGAAGAGGGCATGGAGCGCGATGAGGCCGAACGTACCGCGCGTCGGGACTTCGGCAATGTGACGCTTCTCCATGAGCGGAGCCGTGAGGTGTGGCAGTGGCAGGGACTCGAATCGCTGCTGGTGGATCTGAAGCATGTATGTCGCCGGCTGCGGCGGTCTCCGGGGTTCGCGATCACGGTGGTGCTCACGCTGGCCATTGGCATCGGAGCGAACACCGCTGTGTTCAGCGTGCTCAACAGCGTGCTAATTCGGCCACTCTCCTACCCTGAGCCACAGCAGCTGGTTGCAATGCGTATGAACGCCCCCGGCGCGCCAGGACTGACCGACTTCAGGGACGAACTGCGTTTGTCGCCGTCGATGTATCTCACCTTCGCTGCGCATAATAGAAGCTTCCAATCAATGGGTGTGTGGCTGCCTGGGACTTCAAGCATCACGGGAATAGCACAACCGGAGCAGGTAGACACGGCGTTGATTACGGACGGCGTTCTCCAAACGCTCGATGTGCCTGCCGCGGCGGGGCAATGGCTTACTGCGGCGGACCAAGACCTACATGGGGCGCAGCGAGTGATGCTCAGTTATGGATACTGGTAGCGGCGTTTCGGTGGCGATCCGGGCGTCGTGGGTCGCACGATACGTGTCGATTCGCAGTCGCGTGTGATCGCCGGTGTTATGCCGCGCGGATTCAAGGTAGTCAGTTATGACTTCGATCTGCTGGTGCCTTTGGCCTTCGATCCAGTTAAGCAGTCGCTGGCCGGCTTTGCGTACCACGGTATCGGGCGGCTCCGTCCGGGAGTTACGATCTCACAGGCCGACGCCGACGTGGGACGCCTACTCAACGTCTGGATGGATTCCTGGACGAATGGCCCAGGCACCGATTCACATTTTTACGAGACCTGGAAGATCACTCCGGCGTTTCGGCCTCTTAAGGAGCAAGTTGTCGGTAGTGTCGGCAACGTGTTGTGGGTAGTGATGGCGACTATCGGCATAGTGATGATGATCGCGTGCACCAACGTAGCCAACCTTTTGCTGGTACGAGCCGATGGGCGCCAACAGGAGCTTGCGGTCCGCTCGGCGCTCGGAGGGGGACGATGGCGAATTGCCCGCGAACTCTTGTTGGAGAGTACGACGCTTGGCCTGCTGGGCGGTGCAGTAGGCATAGGAGTTGCCTATGCAGGACTGCGCCTGCTGATAGCGATAGGACCGGAAAATCTGCCACGCCTGAGCGAGATCTCGCTTGACGGCCGGTCGGTCGCATTCACCGTGATTCTATCGGTGCTCTCCGGGTTGCTCTTCGGCGCCATTCCTGTGTTGCGGTACGCTCCTTCGGGGCAGTCGGTGCCGCTGATCGGTGTTATGCGAACGGCAAGCCCGAGCCGCGAACGGCAACGCGGCCGCAACATTCTAGTCATCGCGCAGGTCGCCATGGCGCTGGTGCTGCTCATCAGCGCTGTCCTGATGATCCGTACGTTCCATGCGATGCGTAACGTTGATCCGGGCTTCTCAGATCCCCCGTCGTTGCAGGTAATACGTATTTCGATTCCGGAGACGCTCGTTCATGAACCGCAGACAGTAGTACGCATTCAGAACAGCATCCAGGATAAGCTGGCCGCTATTCCTGGAGTCTTATCTGTAGGCTTCGCCGTTTCAGTTCCTATGAGTGGAGCCGAACCGAACTGGGATGGAATCTACGTCGAAGGGAAAAACTATGAGGGCGAAGAACCTCCATTGCGCCTGTTCAACTATGTCTCGCCGGGTTATTTCCATACTGCCGGCACCAGATTGGTTGCAGGGCGCGATCTTGCGTGGTCGGACATTTACGGCTTAAGACCGGTGGGGATTCTTTCCGAGAGCCTGGCCCGCGAACTATGGGGATCGCCGAGTGCGGCCATTGGCAAGCGATTCCGCGAATTTCCGAGCATGCCATGGCATGAAGTTATAGGGGTGGTCCAGGATGTTCGGGAGAACGGTGTAAATCAGAGTTCGCCCGGAACTGTGTACTGGCCTTCGATGATGGCAAATATCTACGGCCCCGGACCTCTCGATGCAAGACGCACAGCCTACTTCGCGTTGCGGAGCAGTCGCGCCGGAACGCAAACCTTCATTAACGAAATGCAGCGGGCCGTCTGGTCGGTCAATGCGAATCTGCCAGTTGCGTCAATCAGCACCATGCAGGATATCTACAGCCAATCTATGGCGCGTACCTCGTTCACGCTCGTAATGCTGGCGATTGCCGGAACGATGGCGCTCGCTCTAGGCATCCTTGGCATCTATGGAGTGATCTCGTATGCCGTCTCGCAGCGTACGCGCGAGATCGGTATACGGATGGCGCTGGGCGCGAACAAGAGGGAACTGCTGTGGATGTTCGTTCGCTCGGCGTTGGTGCTTACCGGAGTTGGCACGGCTGTCGGCCTTGGCGCGGCGGCTGCACTTATGCACCTCATGCGAACGCTATTGTTTGGCATCAGCCCGCTCGATCCGATCACGTTCACAGCCGTGCCGGTTGCCCTGGTTGCTGCAGCAGCAGTGGCCAGCTATGTGCCGGCGCGCCGCACTGCTGGTGTAAATCCCGTCGAAGCACTTCGAGCCGAGTAAGTAGGACAGAGTCCATGTTGTAGCCAGAACGTCGGAAGACACCGTCAGGAACCTCTGGCACACTTCCACTTGACTTGCCCCGCTCTCTCATCCAGTGATATCGGACTCTCGGTTTGGTTTGCCGAGACAAAGCTTCCAATTCGTTCTCAACCGTAATCAGAATCCGGCCTGAGGTTGATCAAGACGTTCCTCCTTCAGATCAGTCAGGAGCTTTTCTCTACGCGCATGGCAGCCTCTGATTTGCACTGGTGTTCCCCGAATGAGGGTAACGTAATTGTTCCGTCGAGCTTGTCGCTAGACTCTAACCTCCAAAAGGAATCGAAGATCTTCTCATCGGAAGGTGTGAGCGCTCCGGCAATAAGATCTTTTACGGGGGACGCTTTGTTCTTTGTCAGGCTCAGTGTGAATAGAGTTCGCTTGTGATTGGATTCCTCGAGGAGGACGCTGCCACCGTGCTCTTCAGCTATTCGACGAGCCAGGGTAAGCCCCAGGCCCGTTCCGTTAGGCTTTCCTGCGGTCACGAACGGATCGAACAATGTACCCCGGACAGAAGCGGGTATGCCCGGGCCATTGTCCAAGATTGTGACGTAGATTCGTTCATCGACTTCCGCAAGGTCGACCCTCACCTCAGGCGTGTGAGTTGAGTGTTTCGCAGCCTGGCAGGCATTGAGCAACAAATTATAGATGGCACTTTCGAGATTCCTCGCGTCGATGTCTGCTTCCGCAGGCGGGAGGTTGCCAACCGTGATGGACACGTTCCGCCCGTCTGGATGAAACTTCACGGCCACAACGGCTTTCTCAACAATCAGGGAAACGCGTCTGTGGACAAAGGGGGTTTTCCGTCCGCTACTGCCGAATAGCAGTAGTGAATCAATGCGCTCTGTGATATCTAGCACTGCTTCTTGAATTTCGAGCAGCAGATCATCCCGCGAACTCACACCGATATCGTGGCGCTGGAGGAACTCCGCATTGGCATAGATTGCCGTGAGTGAATGGCGCATATCGTGAGATATCGAGCATGCCATCCTGCCAATTGCCGACATCCTCTCTTCCTCTATCGGTCGGTTTGGTGCACGCCCTTGCGGTTCGTTTCGCAGATCCAGACCAGCTCCTTTGTCGAACATGAGGATATTGCCGTGATCTGAGATCTTCGGTTTCCTAAGGTGTGTTCTCACTCTTCCTCCTTATGATCTGGAGATATAGATCGGATGACTGCGCCTTTTGTCGCTACTACCATCCAACTCGGTTTGCTCTCTGATGCCGGCGTAGCAGAAGGATCGTCGCCAGGATGGTGAGGAAATAAGAAGGATAATTCAAGCGGAACATTGCGAAAACCTACCTCCCATTGAAACTTCCCCCCAATTCAGAGAATTAGTGATTCGTAACTTTCAGATCCGTCTTCCGTGCTCGATGCTATTAGAGTGACTATGAAGGAAGACTTGGATGATTGCATCCCGCGAAGGAAGGTATTTCCGACGCTAGTGATTGGTGCGCATCCGATACCACTATTGAGGGAGGATCTGACACCTCAAGCGCGTGCACACCTGTTGCGTTCGATCTCAACGAAGCGCGGGATCTTCCTGGAATCATTGACGAGGTGCGCGCGGCCCGTCAGGAATAATGATTTCGCGCCGACCGAAGAGGCGCGCATCAAACGAAAAAGCGCCCGGGCCGAGTAGAACGAGCGAGGCGGATATCGAAGCCAAACTGAAGGCAGCTAACGTGCTGATGTGTAATTCCGCTTGAGGGATCGAAAACGACGAAACGCCTGTGATGAGATAACCGACCATGGCCGTGGCGCTCGCGACTGGGGTGAGAAATCCAACGATAATCGCGGCTCCGATGGCGATTGAAAGCGCCCCTACCGCCCAAACTCTGATCGCGTGATTGCTGGGTTCAGCGAGTACGTCAACTCCGCAAATGATTGCATTGAGAGCCAGGGTAAGCCGCAGAAGAATGAGGCCGATACCTGGCCACCCCTCCGGAAAGCTAGAGAAAAGTCTTTGCAGCGGCGGCCTCCTGAGGTACAAAACGTGCCAGCAAAGAGGCTAGCTTCTTTCGCTATGAACTGGACCCCCACATCGAGTGCTTTTCTGATGCTACTGGCAGACCCTTCGTCCCTTCCGGAGCTGAGGGAGTTAGAGATGTATGATCCCACGTCTAATTCCGACGGCGACGGCTTCGGTGCGATCGCTTACACCGAGTTTCTCCATAATGTGCTTAACGTGCCCCTTCACTGTCTCTTCAGAGATAAAGAGAAGCGCGGCAATGTCGCTATTTCGATTTCCTCCGGCGATCTTTTGAAGGACCTCAATCTCTCGCTTGCTCAACGTCTCGTCTCCAAGATGCTCCATGAGCTGAACTGCGATCTCGGGAGGAATGTGTTTCATCCCGGCATGCACTTTGCGAATCACATCTACGAGTTGTTTTCGCGGCGTGTTCTTGAGCATGTAGCCTTGCGCTCCCGCTTGAAGGGCGCGGTGAATTTCGGCGTCTCCTTCGAACGTCGTAAGCATGATCACGCGGGCATCTGCAAACTCTGTGCGAATGGCGAGCAATGCATCGATGCCCCCCATATCGGGCATCCGGACATCCATGAGTGTCACGTCGGGTCGATGATTACGAAATTCCTTAATGGCTTCGTGTCCTGTTGATGCTTCTGCCACCAGTTGCATGTCGGATTCATTTCGGATGACGGCCGCAATGCCTTCCCTCATCAGAGGATGATCGTCAACGCAGAAGACTCGAATCCTGCGGGCAATGCTCATTTATCCACTCTCTTTCCTTTGTCACTCTTCGGCGTTTCAAGCCTCTCTCGCCTGAGCCAACGGAACCACTTCGATAGATGGCCATTCGAATTTTTTTCGAATGCGATCGGGCCAGGAACGATAAGGTCCACTTCAGTTCCTGCGCCGATCCGGCTTCGAAGTCTTAGATTAGCGCCAATTCTTTCGGAGCGCTCGCGAATGCCGACAAGTCCCCAATGCCCTTCTCGACCTTCGTGCAGTACCAGAGGATCTATACCGCTGCCATCGTCGCGCACCAATACTCGAAGATATCGGCTCGCATATTCTACTTCGACTTCGATAAGGTTCGCGTGTGCATGCATAAATGCATTCAATACTGCCTCGCGGCCAATCCGATAGACTTCATCACGGATCAGCGGCCGCACCGGACGCGTAACACTGTCAACGATAACGCGGAAGTCAGTATTGCCGGCGAGAGGGAACTCCTGTCGCAGTCGCGAGAAGGCCGTCTCAAGATTTTGGGTGTTTGACTCCGCTGTGCGTAGCCCGCGCAGTGCATTTCTACCTTCTTCCGTGACTGTACCCATCAACTGCAGAACTCGTTTCAAGAGGGGTTTGGCAGGAGAATCCTCTGGGAGTTGATCTTCCGCTACATCAAGCTGGAGAGAGGCGCTCAGAACACCTTGCAACAGCGTGTCGTGCAACTCCTGCGCAATCCGCGTACGCTCGGCCAACCGCTCCTGGAAGCCGACATTCAATCGTTCGGTCAGGTGATGAATACGCAAACGATATATGGCGAAAACTATCAGGCAACATCCTGCGAGACAAGCAATTCGGAACCACCACGTTTGCCAATATGCGGGCTCAATGATGAAAGGTACTGAAGTCTCCGGGCCATTCCATAGGCCGACGTTATTCGAAGCAAAAATGCGGAAAAGATATGTGCCCGGCCCCAAATTTTTATAGACAACCTGTCTTGACGCAACGGAGTCGCTCCAACCTTGATCGGAGCCATCGAGCTTGTAGCGAAAATAGACGCGTTCCGGCATAGCCAGGTTCGTAGTCCCGTAATTCAAGGTGATGCTCTGAACTCCCGAGGGAATCTTGATGGGAAACTGCTCATTAACCTGGTTTCCGCCGGCCAACATAGATTCGATTCGTACCGCGACTGGAGTGGAATTTTTTTGGGAGATAGCGACCGGATCGGCCATGGACAAGCCCGACCTACCTGAGATCCAGATGCGGCCTTCCCGATCCGCCACCAGTGGGCGGTCGCGACCTGCACCTTCCACTCCCGGAAGACCGTCGGCGATTCCGTAGCTTTGAACATCCGCTTCAGAGAGTGAATCGTTCAGAAGCCGATCGTGGTTCACCCGTAGCACATGATCGGAGGTGACGAACCAAAGCGAACCCATCCCATCTTCGGCAACTCCCAGGATTTGTTCCCGTAGTGCCTCCGGCAGCCTAACTGGAACTCTGATTTTTCCAGAGGATATGTTCGCCAGACCGTCGGAGGTTACGATCCAGAGGACATGCTTTGTGTCTTGAAAAATTGTTCTTACGCTTGTCGAAGGTAAGCCATCACTCGCTGTGCGATTTGTCCAATTTCCATTCGTGAACGAAGCCAGACCGCCTGGTGTAGCCACCCATATTGTCCCATCGAAACCTTCGACCATGGAATTGACAGCATTTGACGGAAGTCCGCTGGAGTCAGAATAGTTGGTGAATTTACCGCCATTCAATCTGCTGACGCCAGCGCTTACAGTTCCAGCCCAGATCGTCCCATCGCGATCACGGTGAATTGAATAAACGCTGTTCTGTGCAAGGCCGTCCAACTGTGTATAAGTGCGACCGGTAAATGAATCACCTTTTCTGGTCAGCACTGTGAGACCACCATGTTGCCGCCCAACACAGATTTGACCGTCACCACCGCTGATGGAATACACAACATCGTGGTCCAGTCCATCAATACTTATATGTCCAACGTGACCTTCCTTCATCCAGTAGAGTCCGCCGGAGAGCGGTGCAAACCAGATCCGGTCCGTAGAGTCGGAATAGACAGATCCGATGCCGCTTGAAGGAAGACCGTCGGCGGTCGAATAGGTTGTAAGCGTTCCATTTCGCAGCCGCTCAATTCCTCGCGAGCCGCCGAACCAAAGATCTCCATCGCGGTCTTCATAGATTGCTGTGACCTCGGACCCGGGTTTCGGGCTGAGTTCGTCAAGCGAAACAGCGCCTGATGAAGTGATGCGCACGATGCCGTGGTTCGTTCCAATCCAGACGTTTGCTTCACTGTCTCTGGCCATCGTAAGGATCTGGAGTTGCTTAAGCGAAGAAGGCAGATTGAGCGTGGCCAGCGCGCTGCCCTCCCACAAATGAATTCCATCGTCGCTTCCAATCCACAAGCCTCCGGTCTCCGACGGCAAAAGGGCATTGATCTTCGAATCTTTGAGCTCCCGGGCAACTCTGGAGATGTGCCCCTGGCTCAGGCGAAACAGACCGTTATCTTGTGTGCCTAGCCAAATGCTCTGGTCTCGCGTTGCAGCAAGTGAGATGACATTACCGGGACTTTGTTCTGCACTGACTATCGTCTCCAGGCGTCCATTCTGGTATCGGAATGTCCGCTCCCCGAGCCCGGAAAGAATGACGCGACCCTCATAGTCGGAAATGGCCGCTGTGAAGGTGATGTACTGAAGATCAAAGCGCGCATATGGGTCTTCGAACTTCCCGTCGCGATAAAGAAGCATGTGGGGGCCTTCGAGACGAATCCACAGGTTCCCGCTGGCGTCCGTAACAAGGCCGCGCACGCGACCAATCGAAGGCGAGTTCGGAAGAGGCCGTTTAATCAGGGTGAAATTTGACCCGTCGAATCGGACCAGACCTCTCTCGGTTCCAATCCACAAATAACCGTCGGCCGATTGACGAATGGCGTAGATCTTTCCTCCGAGGAATCCTTTATCCTCTCCCCATTTTTCATGTACGTACTGGGGGATTCTTCGGGCGGGATCTAATCCAAAAGCCGCATTCACAAGACACAGGAGCGCGATTCCAGTTATGAATTCCCTGAGTAGCTGACGCCTCTGTGCCATGTTTTCACGGTAGGAATTCGAATTTTTCAATCACAACCTCTGTGGGTTGTTGAGATGAGCTCTTCGAGTGTCGATAACTGTACAAACCCATGTGAGCCGTTTCTTTGGCGGGAGCCGGAATTCCTGAGGTAAATACATGCTCACTGATGGTTGGGGCTCCTGGGCCAATCATCGATCCGCGGACAGTTTTGAAGCTAGCGCGGTCGGGCTCCCAACGTAACATATGTGTCAGCACTCCGGCGGGGGCCATGAATCGAGACACGTTTTCGGGGATATAGAAAGGCTGGACAACATATTGTGCATTCTTATTGTCTGCGATTCCCCAACGGCTCAATTCGATGTCGAGTTCACTGCGTACGTCATCCGTTCGAAAATCATCATTTGTATACAATCCCAGAGCAGCAGAAGGGCCAAAATGACCGATATCTTGAACGACAAAGATGTACGAGCCATAACCCAGACTACGGGTTAAGCTCACCTCAGCGCATGTCCAGAGGCCGTCATGCTCTTCCATTCGAAGATGCAGATAGCCATTCTTATCGGTCCACACATTTGAGGGATCATAGGAGTTGGGTTCGCCTCCTCGATCGCTCGCAGCATCACGGACCCTCCAGTCGTATCCACTGAAGTGAATGATCTTAGAAACGATAGGCGCAACTGCCTTACCTTTCGAAGCAACGACGGCAACCACGCCGTCGCCTTCTGCAGGCAAAGCCGAAAGCTTCGTCGCTGGGTGAAAGCCTGGGTCAACTAACAGCGCTGCATAGTCGGTTCCGAGATGGGTCGAATTCCTCCAGGTTGAGTCAGGTTGGATCTGAGTAAAAGGCTGATTGGCAAAAGGTTGAATCCACCAAATGCCGCTGTGCGCGTAAAGTACGATCTGTTGACCGGGTTTGGCGCCCTTCGCCACTCCTTCGATAAAGTCCAGTTGTACCGGACCTCCAGGATCGGCTACGGGGACCAGCGTGATTTGAACGGTTGGCTTGGGAGCAAGCTTATTCGAATTGCAGGCAGAGAGAAGAACGCTTACGAACAGGAGAAGCATATTCGATCGATGCTTTTTGAAGGAGGAAGTAAAAAGGGAAGATTTCATGTTCCTCCAAATGTCCGAAATATTCGACTGTCAGCAAGCCGAAACACAACTACGCAAGCAAGATTACACAATCTGCCTGTCATCGCACCACGTTTTTGGATTGCCCCAGCGGTGTTCTGAGACTTCAGTCATATATACGCTTCGACTGGAAACACCGACGCTGATCTATGGAAAACCTGTGTGGTGTTCTGATGTATTCGGCATTTCCCCCAGACATCTAAGTGGGGATGCAGGGTCGTTAGCCTTTGAGCTGGATCTGTAAACATTGGCCGGCTTCCGGGGGACCTATCATCGTGTCGATGTGCATCGGGAAGTGATATTTGTCGAATGTGAGCAGTTTGCAATTCATTCATCGCGGAGCAGAATCATCGGATCAACGGAGAGTGCACGTCGAGCGGGCACCAAGGCTGCGACGATGCCTACGCAGAGCATAGTAAGAATGACACCGCCGAGAATGACCGGGTCCTTCGGCGTAGCCTGATACACGATAGACGAAAGAACACGGGTCGCCAGGACACCGAGAATCATGCCAGCGATCGATCCGATGGCGAGCAACCGAAAAGTGCGTCCGAGCGCCGCTCCAAGCACCTTACGTTGATCGGCTCCAAGAGCTATGCGGATACCCAGTTCACGGAGGCGCTTGCTGACGGTATACGTGGCCATGCCGAAGATGCCGGTAATGGCGAGCATCGCGCCCAGCAAGCCAAGCACGCCGAGAGAAACGGTAGCTACGCGGGCGGCGAAGAGGGCGGAATCCAATTCGCGGTTCCAGGTTCTAATTTCGAGCGGCAGCGCTGGATCGAGGCTGCGCATCGAGCGTTGCAATGCTGCGGCGATCTCTTGTGGGTCACGTTGCGACCGGACAATGAGCCGTGTGTCGCTGGAAGGATGCTGAAGGAAGGAAAAGAACATGGCGGGCTTTGGGTCTTCGGTAAGGGTTTCGTATTTGCCGTCTTCCACCACGCCTATTACTTCCGCTCGGTTGCTGCCATCCCAGAACTTGAAATGGCTGCCTACTGCTTTATCGACGGACCCGAAGACCTTGCGCGCAAATTCGCGATTCACGACGGCCACGACAGGAGCTTTGTCTTCGTCGTGCATGGTGAAGGAGCGGCCGATCAGAAGCGAGGTTCCAGCAGCGACAAAATAGTCGGGCGAGACCTGGAAATTCTGGGCATCGGCTGCAGCCGTAGTCGGTCGAAAATCCGTGGTGGTATCGGTGTATACGTCAGAATCTCCTCCGCCAATACTGAGCGGAAGGCGATCGGCGTATCCCACAGCTTCGACTCCCGGGATCACGGCGGCGGCATTGAGCATGCGTTTCTGCATCAGCACACGCTGGTCTCCTTCATATCCTGCCATCTTCAGATCGGTCTGCAGGAGCATTACGTTCTTAGGCTGAATACCGTAGTTGCTTTGCAACGAACGAGCCAGCCCGCGCACGGCGACGAGCGAAGCGGTGACCAGAACAGCGCAAATGGCGATTTGCAGGCTCAGAAGTACGTCGCGCAGTGTAAAGCGGCGTGTGCCGCCGACACTTGTAGTCCCGGAGCGAATGATCTGCCAGGGATCGGAGCGGAGAATCTGGCGGATGGGGACCAGGCCAAAGAACAAGCCACTGACGACAGCCAGCAGGAAGGCCAGAGCGTAGGTGTTGACGTCCGGATTTACCGGTATGTTGATCGGGATATTTGGAATCGGTCGCCATGTGCTGAGAGCACGCAGGATTATTACGGCTCCCGCCATGCCACAAATACCTCCAGCCAGAGAAACCAAAACGGCTTCAGTGATGAGCTGGCGGAAGATGAGCTGACGGCGCGCTCCAAGAGCCATGCGGACTGCGATTTCGCGGGAGCGATCCGCGGCCCGCGCGGCGAACAGGCTGCCAAGATTGGCGCATGCGGCAAGCAGGATAAGACCTGCGAGGAGCATGAGCCCGAACATAAAAGCGCGTGTGGGTCGACCGAGGGTATTTCCGGCTAGTCCAGGACGGGACAAAGAAAATTTCAGGCCATCATCAGATTTGGGATAGGTTTTCGCAAGCGAATTTGCAATGGTGTTCAAGTCCGACGTAGCTGCGGCTGGTGTTACGCCAGGCTTGAGATGTCCTATCGCCCAAGCGCTATGGTTGCCTCGCTCCTCGAGCGAACTCCAATCACTGATTTGGGGCGAATTCACGATCGGAGCCCACAGATCAGGTGCGAAAAAAAGTTCGGTGCCGCGAAAGTCCGGTGGGGCCACGCCGATGATGGTGAAGGGATGTTTGTTAATCTGCACAGTCCGACCTACTGCAGCAGGGTCGCCGTTAAAATGGCTGTGCCAGAGCGCATAGCTTAGAACAATCTCGGGCACGCTGTTTAGCCCGTGTTCTTCGGAAGCATGGATAAATCGGCCAAGATAGGGCTGAATGCGCAGGGCATCGAAGTAATTACCGCTTACGGTATAGGGCCAAACTACGGAGGGATCTCCGTGGCCGGTATCAAGCCCAACACCGCCCATGATGTTGTACAGCACCAGCGAGTCGAAACTGCGGTTCCTGTCCCGCAGGTCGCGATAGTCCGGATACGACTCCGATGGAGTTGTCTGTGATCCGTAGGCACGTTCCAGCATGAACAGCGTCTCAGGGTGCGGCACGTTAAGCGGTCGCAGAATCAACGCATTCAGTACGCTGAACACGATTGCATTAGCGCCGATGGCGAGTGCCAGTGTGAGCACAGCGGTGACGGCGAATCCAGGCGCTTTTCGCAACTGTCGTAAAGCGAGTCGTATGTCGCTGTTCATGCTCCCCTCGTTTCGCATCGTCATGTATTTCCCTTGGATTCCCCGGGCTGCACCGGTGTACGCACGTGCTGGGACCGCGGTTCCATTGATATTGCCAATTTCTGGGTATGGATAACTGGCCAGTGGGCCTTTAGACTTCAATGAACCTTCGCAACGGGCACCAATGTTTTGAATATTGGAGCAGAGACATCCTACGGCACTCGTTCCCCTGGTCACAGGTATATATACACACCCATTTCTGGGCTTCTTTTCCCGACGAAGATAACCACCATGTCCTGGCTGCGGCGATCCGTTGCGAAGCCAGGTTGATTTCTGAGATCCGGCGCGGACTTCCAGGCATCTGCTTAGAAAGTCTTGTAGACAATGTCGGGTGCTGGCGTGTTGAACAGTTCCATGACGCCTAAAAGAACAAATACGAGACCAGTGTCCCAGACAGTCCTCACATAACGTGAGAGGACAAAAGGCTCGCTGTTCCATTCAAGCGCTAGTACCCGTGCGCGAACGATCTCCCACAGCGCAAGAAAAATAGCAGAGCAAGCGAAGATCAGCAACCAAGAAAGAGTCTGGGCTGTGGGCCCTAAGGCATGCCTCATCTTCGACAGGTCTTTCCACGTGGACCAGAACCAGAGTAGGTAGAAGGCAAGGAAGGTGAAGTTCAGGCCGCGGCAAACGGTGAGATATAGCCAGTTATTCGATAGAGATTTGAAACCTTTCTTGCCGAGGCGTCTGGCCATGAGGACCTGATAGAGCTTATTGATGCTGACGCCGGCGCCAAGGAGAAAGCCATAGAAAAGGAACTCAGAGGTGCGGCCATGCCAGAGACCGATGAGGAAGAAGGTGACGAAAAAGGCGGCGACCCCAATGGAGAGCTCGGCGTCGGGTGAGGGATAGCGGCGCATGAGGGTCATGACCAGCGGCGTGTAGACGTATTTTTTGAGCCAGCCGGATAGGGTCATGTGCCAGTGGTTCCAGAAGTCGAGGAAGTTTGTAGTGGAGAATGGCCGATCGAAATTTTCTGGTAGCCGGATGCGCAGGAACCGCGAGACACCAATGACGATATCGGTGTAACCAGAGAAGTTGTAGTAGAGGTAGACGGGATAGGCGGCAGCAATGAGGGCACCGGTAACGGCACGTGCGCCGAAAGGTTGCACGGGAGAGAGCGCATTGATGGCGTGCGTCTGGATCATGGAGAGAATAAGTGCGACGACATTCACCTTGAAGAAGCCGATGACGATGCGTTCGAAACCGATCCCCATTTCGATGATGTCGAGCGTCGGACGAGCGGATGGGAGATGTTGCTCGATAAAATCGGGATAGTTCTGAATTGGCCCGGAGACGAGAGTGGTGAAGTTGAGAGTGTAGTTAAGATAAGCGACAGGAGTGACGGGGTCTCGGAGGCTTCCCTGATGGGTGTCGATGATCATGTGGAGAACGCGGAAGAAGATGTAAGACAGGCCGAGGGTGATATAGGAGAAGCGAAGGAAAGTGAGGTTCGGAAGGAATGTGTACTTTTTGAGCCAGAAGAAGACGAGCAGCGTGGCTGCAATGAGAATTATGTAGGCGCTCCTGCTATGAGAGCGTGCCATGAGTTGCAGAGAGATATATCCGAAGATCAGGAAGGCCACAAGCGGGAGGAATGCGACCAGATTGTGAGAGAACGTGCTAAGGAAAAGGAGGTCGGCGATGAGGAGAATCCACTTTCTCCAAGCGACCGTGGGAGACGCGTTGTAAAGAAGCACGACGACAAGAGAAAAAGCGAGGAACTGAAAGGAGGCGATTGTCATCTGGAGGCCTCGAGCTTTTGTGCTTCGCGGGAGCATCCGGGCAATAACGGATCGGGGCCTTGCGTGACGGAGTCGACGATAGGACGGCTGATAAGGGCGTTGCCTTCTCCGTTGAGATGGCCGTCGACGACGTAGTAGATGCGACTGAATTGCCCGGAATTAAGGAACTGGTCGAGGACATTGACGAAGCGTATGCCGTGGCGGTCAGAGATCTGCTGGAGGCGCTTATTGAGGGCATCGGCGCTGACATCATGCGGTGGATCAGGACTGGCCAGGATCGCCGCCTGCGCGATGCTGGGAATCTCGACCAGAACGACAGGTACATTGGCGGCGCGTGCTTTGGTTGCAATTTCACCTAAGATCAGGTCGACATACCCAAGGCGTTCTTCCCACTTCTGAGAGAAAGGCTGACGGAGAAAGTCGGCTTTGTCTTTATTGATGAGCCAGAGCTTGAGAAAAGTGGAAGGGTCTTGAAAGAGGTAGTGCTCGGCGACGAGTGTGGTTCGACTCTCGGTCAACATGCGCTGGGTTTGCTTTAGAAAGACGTGGCTTTGCTGAGCCTCGGCCTGGGTCTTGTTGGAGCCGAGAGGAGGGATCGGTTTGTTTCGGTTCTGCACATCGGAGGCAGTGGTGATCTCGATGTCGAAGGGAGAGATGGCGAGGAGAAGAATGTCTGGTTTGAGAGCGAGAGCCTCGTCAATCCGGTGATACATGCAGGCGAACGAGCACAGCTCACGACCGAGGTTCTGGACCTGGACGGGGCGCGCGCATCGGCGAGACAACTCCTTGGCGGTCCGCTCGGCGAAGGCTTGTTCGTAGTCGATATGCCAGCCCTGAGCCACGGAAGAGCCGATGAGTGCGATACGCGTGGAGTTTGGAGGCTTTGGTCCGCAGGATTCCAAAGTGCGGTAGCCGCAGTCGTTGTAGTGATTCACTACCCAGGAACCTTCGGGGTTTTTTACACGAGAGGTGCATCCCGGGCGAAAGGCAAAACCGATCTTGGCATCATCGACAACGCATACCTCTTTACCTCCTTCAGAGAAGAAGTGTCGAGAGACTAGTTCGCAGCTAACGAGCAGAAAGGCAATCGTGAGGAGGCTGAGAAGGGGAAGGATGAAAAGATCGCGTCGTGCAAGAGATCTGGCACTGTTGTTCGGCATGATCTGGTCCTTTTCGTTCGAATCAATTCGACAGATATCGCAATCACGCTTTCGCCTCGATAAGGGCTGCCAGTTCTCCGATATTTTTCAGGTTTCCGATCTCTGATGCTGCAAAGGAGATGTGAAAGGCCTTCTCGACAGAGAGAATGAGGCGAACGTGCTTGAGGCTATCCCAGCCTTCTACGTCGGAAGCGGAGAGGTCGGGCGTGGCCTGAAGCTCGTCGTCATAAAAGACTTCTTGAAGCACGATGGTGAGCCGTTGATAGACTTCGCTGGCAGTCAACATGGATCTCCTCAGGTGCGGCTTGGGTTCCTACAAAAGGGCTGTGCGTTCTAAGGGCTTGAGTTTGAATTTTTATTGAGAACTGGAGTTGGTACTAGTTGTATATCACTAGGCAACGGCTGTACTGAAGGATTTTACGGACATGGGTGCCTTCTTGATCTCAGCGCCGAGTACCTGAAGACTCCATCGAGTGGAACCATCAGGCTGGCGGTCAACAGATTCGAAACCCAGTAGAGGATAGTGATTTTCTACCATCTGGTTGCGTGCGGAGGGTATGTAAATCCCTAGGAGTCGATCAATGTTGTTCGCCTCGGCGTGCTTAAGAATCTCATTCAGGACCATATCCTGCACGCCACGGCCCAAGACACGGCAACTCATGAGCCAGGTATCAATCTCCCATACCCTGGGTTCGGTCTCCCGACAGATGACCACGCTGATCATGCCATTGTCGCCGAAGATGTCGGTGAGTCTGACCTGGAGCGTGAAGCAGGTCGGGTCGGCTTCTGCCTGACCGATCTCAGCCTCGGTATAACGGCGTGTGGTGAGGTTGTATTGATTGGATTTATTAACGAGTTGCGCAATTCGGCTTCGGCCAGTTTTATCGAAGGGCTGAAAGATAATTTCCATATTCAATGACGCGAGATAGTCATCGACGTTCCCAGCCTGTTTTTGCAGATTAACGCGACGCGCGTTGTCCTGATAGAAGTCGGCGCGCTTCGCATCTTCCTGGGAGAAGGTGACCGACTCGAAGTAGCCAGCGGCACTGAGGGTCCGAGCGTATAGGGCGGGGTCGCTGGGAAGCTCGGGGACAGCGACTTGAGGCAAAAGCTTGCGGACGAGACCACGTTCAGCCGGATTGTCGTCCAGGAAGACCATCGCGTCGAGTCCGAGAGAAAGCTCCTGGGCAATTGCTTTGATGTTGGTTGCCTTATCGTTCCAGTTTGCCTGAAAGACAGCGAGATGCTCTTCGCGCAAGAGCATTTCAGGATGGTCGCGGAAGACAGAGCGGGCAGTTTCATCATTGTTCTTGGAGGAGACGGCGAGGACGACACCGCGTTCTCTAAGGGCGAGCGCCATGCGTTGAACGCTCAGATAGGCCTCTCCTGTAGCGTCACCTTGAGCCACTTTGATTCCTTCCAACCCATCGTCTCCGATGACTCCCCCCCAGAGGGTATTGTCGAGATCGAGAATGAGACAGCGGCGACTCTTGCCGCGTAGAGCAGCGAGGACACGTGCCACATAGTCGGCGTAAACGGGCACGAATTCATCTGCGAAGGGGAGCTTTGCCATGTTCCACTGGGCGGGCGAGTGCCAGCGGGCAAGGCCAATATTCTCAGCGAGGCTCGCAATATCAACAACCAGGTCTTCGGTCCCGTAGACGCTCTCGACCAACCCCTTATTGATTGCAGTGAGAAGTTGGCGCTGAGTGCCGGGAAGAACCGAATCGAAGCTGCCGAAGAGGGGTTCCGACGGAAGCGCAAAGGTCTGAAGAATTGAGATTGCTCCACTGTTTCGACGGACAGCATTGCGAAGTGAATCAAAATGGCTGATTGTTTCCTGCACAGTAGTGGCCGCGGCCTGAACATCTCCGTAAGACGACCGAAGCGGAAAATAGCGATAATCGATTGCGATAAGAACGGCGTCGAGTGGTTCGCTGTATAGGAGAGAATCTGGCGAAATCACTTCTTGAAGAACCTGTCCGTAGTCAGCCTGAATGCATGTAAGAGCGATGCCATGCCGCAGTGCTGAGGCCTCCAAAGAAGGAACGATAAAATCGAGAGTGGAGTTACTCACAACACCCAATCGGAACGGCGAAAGCGGATCCAGGGGACGACCCGTTTGGCTGGCAGCGGAAAGTACTTTTCTTAGACGAGTGAGCTGATTCACGTTAAGGCTGTACTTGGAAAGCTCCATGAGAACCGCGCCAAGCGGGCCACTACCCTCAGCCGCAGCGCGGCACTCGGCAGCGAAGTTTGACGGGGGCTCAGGCAGCCAAGACAGATTCGCGTAGATGTCATTCATCATGCAATAGATCGTCTCCTGGTTTTGAAATGAGATTGCGTTTAGCTGACTAAATGTCAGAAAGAGGTCGTCATCTCGATATCGAAGTGATATTGACTATCTGTGCGCTTGTCGGCATTTGAGATCAGCATATCCGATTAGGTAGGGTCGGCGAAAGCGACCTAATCGGCAGTATCTGTGACAATCTTTGTCTAGTTGTCTGGATAGTGGATAGTATCAGAGCTGACAACCCTGTACCCACTCCAAACTAAGTAATCATCCTGTTGAATACCGGCCCTGCCGGGTTTGAAGTCCCAACCAAGACATTATTGAATCGCGCGCAACCGAGTTCAATGGTCTAGCTAAATTTGCTGATAATTGTATTTCGCTTTATCTCCAGCTGTTTCGAATCCGGTAAAAAGAAATGGTGAAAAGGGCTATCGCAACTTAAGGATGATGTTCTTCTTTATCTTCGATTCGAGGTAGCTAGATGGGTTGCGAAGCGCGACTAAGGACGCTCCCTCAAAGCGGGATCATGAGAAGTTTCGACCCTAAACTTGCCTCAAACGGACTCTACGGGAATTAAACCCTAAAAAAACGTCTTGATCTAGTGCATATCCGCGCCGCAGCCTCACGGCGAAATGGCGGGAACACTAGCTGGAGTCGGTGAGCGCAATCGTATTTGCAAGCCTCGACCTGTGGGAGGTGGCCAGCTTGGGCGCGAATAGCAGAAGACACTGATCAACCGCGACAGGACAGCCCGCATCCAACACATCATGCGCTTACCGTTGTCGCCGCCGATCCTGCCAATGCTCGCCAAGCGGGTCGATACGATCCCCTCCGATGCAGACCCATGGATCTTTGAGCCGAAGTGGGACGGATTTCGCGCTATCATTTTTCGCGACGGAGAGGATCTGCTCCTCCAAAGTCGCGATGGCAAGCCTCTCGATCGCTACTTTCCAGAACTGCGCGACCCGCTGCTCAAGCTATTGCCGGGGCGATGCGTCCTGGATGGGGAGATCGTCATCGCGCGGGATGGCGGTCTGGACTTTGATGCCTTGACGCTACGCATCCATCCTGCGGCCTCGCGCGTGAAGACCCTTGCTGCCCAATCTCCGGCTTCGATTGTTTTCTTTGACCTGCTTCAGCTTGACGACCGTGACCTGCGCGACGAGCCCTTCGCCGTGCGACGCCACGAGCTTGAACGAGTCCTTGCAAACTTACACACGCCGCTGCATCTGACACCCGCAACACGAAACCGCGCGATTGCGCAGGATTGGTTCACACGTTTCGAAGGGGCAGGGCTAGACGGCGTGATTGCCAAACCCGTCGCGGGTCCATATACGCCAGACAAACGGACTATGCTCAAGATCAAGCACGAACGTGACTGCGATTGCGTTGTCGCCGGCTTTCGGTGGCACAAGAATGGCGAAGGAACAGCGGTTGGCTCGTTACTGTTAGGCTTGCATGACGCTTCCGGCAGACTGCAACACGTTGGGGTCTGCGCCAGCTTTACCGCCGCCAAACGCGGGACGCTGGTGGGATTTCTCGCACCCTATCGCGAGGATGCGCTCCGCAACCATCCCTGGGAAGACTGGAAAAGCGAAGATGCTCAAGCCAGCGGCCGCATGCCCGGCGGGCAGTCGCGATGGAGCAATGGCAAAGACCTGAGCTGGGTGCCGCTCCGCATTGAGCTTGTGGTCGAAGTCGCCTATGAGCATATGCAAGGCAAACGCTTCCGCCACCTCGCGCACTTCAGGCGCTGGCGTCCTGACAAGGTTCCAAGGGATTGCACCTACGAGCAACTCGAAGTCGTTCCACCTGAGGAATTGATGAGCATTTTTCCGGAGCGAACTTAGCCGCAAGTCAACAGGCTCGAACGAAGGGCTTCATGGCTTTTCTTTAGTCTCGCGCCAAGCCCGCGTTGGATCATCATCCGGATCCGGCGTATCCTGCGGAGGCCGCAACGTCTCCGGCACATGTCGCAGGTTTACACGAATGCGATACCACACATACGCGGATCCGCGCATGCGATCCAACAGCACGTCATCCGGTGCAAGTAGCGCCGCAGCTTCGGAGTGCCGCTGCTTCCACCGCTCGAGCCCTGCTTCCGTCGCAGCTTTGTCGGATGACTGTGCGACCACAATCAGGGGCATCGTGGGCTGCCGTCGCCCCTTCTTAGCGACAGGAGCGGCCTCCGGATCAACCTCTTCACCTTCAGCTTTGACCACCTTCTTTGTCTTGCTGGAGCTTCGGGCTTTCGATGGCTGCACACGGGCAGGCTCACCCTCCATCTTGCGGAAGTGAGGCGGCCACGGCGCATCGCCGAGACCCTCCGCCTCATCCCGCTCAGCCATTGCCAGCAACGCATCGAGCACACCCGCGTGTTCGTCCATGCCAGCGTGGGGGTCACCGATCTTCGCGAATCGATCCGGAACGGTAAGCACGGTGAAGTCCGCTGGATCGCATTTCATCACTTCATCCCACCGCAGCGGTGTGCTCACTCGCGCATCGGGCAGTGGCCGCACCGAGAAGGCGGAGCAAGTCGTCCGATCTTTCGCATTTTGGTTGTAGTCCAGAAAGACTCCATGTCGCTCTTCCTTCCACCATTTGCTACTCGCCAAGGAACATCGCCTCTCCACCGCGCGAGCCAGAGCCAGCGCAGCCCGGCGCACTTCGGTGAAGCTCCACTTCTGTTCAATCCGGATATTGATGTGAATACCGCGTGATCCACTGGTCTTCGGCCACGCCACCAGACCCAACTCGTCGAGAAGAGCTTTTACCTCCATCGCTACAATGCGCACGTCGCTCCATCCGACTCCGGGCTGCGGATCGAGGTCCACTCGCAGCTCATCGGGATGATCGAGGTCTCCCGTGCGAACCGGGTGCGGGTGCAACTCCATGCAACCGAGGTTCACAATCCAGGCGAGACCTGCGGCCTCATCCACCACCACTTCATCCGCGGTGCGACCGGATGGGAAGGATAGAGTCACGGTCCGTATCCAGTCCGGGAGATCACTGGGGGCGCGCTTCTGATAAAACGGCTCCGCCTCCGCGCCATTTACAAAGCGTTTGAGGACCACGGGACGATCCACGATGCCGCGCAGCGCACCTGGCGCGACGGCAAGGAAGTAGTGCACGATGTCCAGCTTTGTCAGCTGGACGGCCTTTGAGAAGTAGGGCTTTGACGGATTACTGATGCGCACCGTGTGGCCCGCGACCTCCACCAACTCTGCATCGTCTGTCTTCGCCATGACATTCTCCTCGCCCCTGTCAGTTGTGATGCGTTTCACGGTCCCGGAGTGGTTGAATGCCGAGCGGAAAGGCGAGTTGGCTAGGCTTCGATCCACGGCAATAAGCCGGAATGTCCGCAGATCCGCCGCCGCATTTGGTTAGCGATTTCGGTTCGCCTCGAGGTCAACGGCGTGGATATGGATGAGTCGGCTTGCAAAGTATCATTTAATGATAAGAGGCTGAGTCACGGTTTCCAGACCTCAGTGGTCTAGAAACCGCGTTGGCGATCTTGCGCTAACCGATGATGCGATCTTGTGCTCCAATCTCCGGTGTCACGGCCTGGGTACTTTGAATCAATCCGAGGTTGCCGGATCGATCTGGCTTGGATGGTTTGGTAAAGTCGTCATACACCAGCTTTTCAGGGAGCAGTTACGCGAAATCGTTCCACTTCCTTAGTCGCGCGGAATTTTGAGATCAATGAAGGCCTAGTGGATCAATTGTTCGTCTCAAACCCAATAGCGTATCCACGCACGGCATCAATTTGATTTCTAAGCGGGGAGCATACATGTCAAGGGTGCGCAAATTGCGAAGGATAAATGCAACTAACTTGAGGGTCATTCATCTGATCCCGTTGTTTGAGAGTGCATCAGTGACAATCTCTTGACAAGTTTTAGAAAAATTTTTGTAGTGGCATGCTAGATTATCTTCACGTCATAAAGTTGTGATTCGATAAGTGAATCGACCTGACGAAGGAGACAATAAAGAGCACGTACGGCAGACTCGAATTGTCGCTCTGTTTCAAACAGGCACACACACTCTGCGCTAAAAAATATTTTCGACGAAAGTCTACCTTCCCTCCCTCTCCATTATTTCCTGAACAGCCGTAGAGTATCTGGGCTCTTCTACCTTCCCTTCGTACGGCAGAACTGTACCAAGTTGAAGACCTCTTACTGGCCCGATTGGGTTGAACTCAATCGAAAGACGTAACATGCTCATTTGGTATACATTGCAGTGCGATGTTCATCGTTCCAGCGCTAGCTTTCCAGCAGCCCGTATTCGCTCGATGTTAGAACAGGCACTCCGGTGTCTAACAGCACCCTCGTTGCTCAGTCTTTCAAGAAACACTGCGTTCCTATACAAGAGAGCGCGCTTCATGGAGGGTAGGCTTTCTCATAGCTGAATCAGTGGGACCGGCCGACAGGTCACCTTGCTGGCTGAGAGTCGCAGCAACCGACGGCTTGATCTTGGAGCAATGTGAAAATGATGGAGTCTTCGTGTTTCTCGTCATGCAATCAGAATCTAACGCCGCATAGCCACACATAGGACCACAACCCTGTTTTGTTTGGGCCAACGCAGTTATCTCAAGGGCGGCGTCGGCGGTTAGCCAAGGAACAACCACGTCATCTGACAATGTAACCATCATTGATCGCATCTACGATAAATTTGAAATTAGTAATTTTCTCGCGTTTTTAAACAGTGTTCTTAGATAATTTTTACATGAGCGGTGATAGATTTCTTTGGCACTCGAAGTTTTGGGCGATTCGCGAAGTGAATTGAATCGCCGAAGGAGACGATAAAGAGCACGTACGGCAGACTCGAAGCACTTTAGGGTAGGCCCTCGAATTAACTTTGTAGAAAAGCCCAAATGTTCGAAAGGAATCGATGTTCTCCCTCTATAACCGGTCGCGATTTCGGAGGTTTTTACCAGCCTCTGCCTTGATGCTCTCCCTATATCTGGCAAGCGGTAGTCTGATGGCCCAGACGATTTCCAGCAGTAAAGAGGGAGCGGGGGGATCTGTCGGCGTCACTGAAACCCCAACGGCCATGACCGATTCGTATGTAGATTATTTGAAAGCGTTCGAGCTTGCAGAGACTGGTAGTAAATCGGCGGCGTTTCACTTATTGGCGGATAGCCTGCGCCAGCAGCCTAATAACTTAGAGGCTTCGCGTTTGGCTTTTCGCCTACTCACTGAACAGCGCGCCAATACTGCGTTAAGGCTTCAAGGCCATACAGGAGTGATGACGTCAGCCAGCTACAGTCACGATGGGACCAGGATACTTACCACCTCGACAGACCACACAGCTCGAGTTTGGGACTCACGCACCGGCCTCGAACTGATTCCATCGTTGGATCACGATGATGAGGTGGTCACAGGAGTCTTCAGTCGTGACGGAAAAAAGATCGCGACAGGTACGGACAGTGGCAAGATCGTGATTTGGGATGCCAACACCGGCAAAAGATTGGTCTCATCCATGGAACTTCTCGGTTCCGCATGGTCTGTGAGCTTCAGCCCAGACGGAACGATTATTGCAGCCGCATCAGATGGCGGAAAAGCCCGTACGTGGGATACCGCAACTGGCAAGCCTCTGTCTCCTCTCATCGAGTATCACGAGTCAGCTTATCGAGTCAGTTTTAGCAGTGATGGAAGATTGATCTTGATAGCAAACGGAGACAACTACGCCGACCTCCGCGATTCACGTACAGGAGTACGCACTTCGAGACTGCGCCGTAACAATGATATTTACAGCGCTCAGTTCAGTCCAGATGACAAGAGGATTGTTACGGCGTGTGCAGACTCGACGGCAGAGATATGGGACGCGCAGAGTGGGACTCCAACAGGTGTCGTCATGAGTCATGGATTCGGGGTAGCATCTGCAGAATTTAATAGCGATGCTTCACTCGTCGTTACTGCGTCGAAAGACCACACTGCGCGAATATGGAATGCGAACACCGGAAAGTTGATGGTCGCTCCTCTGCAGCATCCAGCTCCTGTCGGTCGGGCGTCATTCAGTCTCGACAGCAGACTGGTCGCAACAGTTGCTGGAGATAAGGCAGTCAGACTCTGGGATACGCTCTCAGGCGATCAAATTCTGCTTCCCATCATTGCGCCAACCGGATCTCTCTACTTCTCATTTAGTCCGGACGGATTATCTCTGTTGATCGCCGGTGGCTCGTCTGGCTGGGTTCTTGACCTGCCTCCAAACGACGCGGCTCCCTCCTGGCTTGCTGATCTTCTCGACTTCGCATCCACACTGAATAACTTTGATCAAGCAAGAAAACCAGATCTTGTCAGGATGGAAGCTATCCGGACTCAACTGAGCAGCTCGAAAGCCAGCGATCAATGGACACTCTTTGGCAAATGGTGCTTTGCGGATATAACTCAGCGACCCATTTCTCCATGGAGCCATGTGACTCTTGAGAGTTATGTCAACTTACTCATCGTAAAGGGCGACCGTTCCTCGCTCGAATATGCTAGAGCTCTCTCGCGTCCGTTTCCGAGTTGGTTAGCTAAAGTGAATTCGTCGCTTGTAAAACTCCCACCCGAACAACCTTAGCCTGCTGGCCAGCTGAGAGATTGAGCTCACCAGCAAGTACGACATACTGACGCCGCAAACAGTCCGCGCTGTAACTTCCAGACGGTCAGTAGGGCAAGCGCGAACCAGACGTCTTAGGGACTATGGACCGTAGAAATCCACAGCGGAGTGAAGAGAGCTGCGTCAGCACACCGACGAAGGTCGCATTCATTCCGCGTATAGCGCTCCGGATCGACTAGACGGAGCGTGACGCGTCCCAGAACGGTAGAACTGCCTCCATTGCCAGCAATCCGGGCGCGCCTAAAGCGAAGAGTCCGATGAGCCCAAACATGATGCGATGTGATGTTCCATGGATCGACGCCCCAAGAAATGCTCCAAAGGTGAACAGTGGCCCTAGCAAGGCCTGTGCGGCGCCGTAAGCTGGGCTGACCCAAAGAGCCTGACGGCAAGAGCCACAATTCAGGATCCGGTAAAGACTGCGCGAGCGCGATGATCTCGGCAAAACAGTCTTCGTCGCACCTTTTGGTGGCCCCATGGCGCATCTTGTTCACTTTGAGAAGTTTTACCAAGAAGGCAGCTAGTGTCCCAACCTCTCATCAGATGTAAAGATACGCGAGACGATTCGTCCCTTCTTTGCGTGCGTGATAATACGCTAGCTGTGGGATTATCGCTTGAACCAGATTTGTGGCAACTCTTAGCACCCTGACCTTTGACTCAAACAAGATGTCATTCGATTGGGGTTGCGAGGGGGCGGATTTTTGCTTGACACGTTTTTGGGAGTGCGATATCACATTGTCTGGCTCTGTATGGCGATTGTCTGCTCCGAGGCCAGAAGAATGAGACGCTGGTTTTAGCAACGTCCGGCCCACTCGACGATACCCCAAGTCTGAGAATCGTTCCCGCAGCGTTAGCCCGCTGTGCCCCTCCTGCGAGAACCGGCCCGTTCCAAGTGAACGAATGTACGCGACCATATCCCTGATCTACTGGCACGTTTCTACGCACACTGTTCTATCGAGAAGCAAACACGCGATGGTGAAGCCTAAAGAACAACTCGTGCTGCGCGCGATGGTGTATCCCGGCGACCTGCTTATGTTGACGGGTGCGATTCGCGATCTGCATCTTGCGCATCCCGACCGCTACATCACGGACGTTGAGACAACCTGCGGCCAGATATGGGACCACAATCCCTGGATCGAGCCAGTGGATCGGGTCGAGACTCATCGGTATCTCAATGTGGGATACCCGCCGTACTCTCATCACGAAGTCGATCCGGAACATCTGGCTACCCGTTATCACCGGAAACTCTCGGAGATGCTAGGCGTTCCGGTCCCAGTAACGAAACCGTCTCCTGATGTGTATCTTTGCGCCGAAGACACAGACCCATACTTTCCAAGGTCGTTTGGTTTGAAGAAGCCCTATTGGATCGTGATGGCCGGCGGCAAGTTCGACACCACGACGAAGTGGTGGAATCCGCAGAGCTATCAGAAAGTCGTTGACAGCCTCGACGGCAGAATCGATTTTGTCCAGTGCGGTAGTTCAGAAGACTGGCATCCTCCGCTGGCCGGCGTGGTCAACATGGTGGGCAAGACCGGGATCCGTGATTTCATCCGGCTCATGTATCACGCAGATGGTGTGCTATGTCCGGTCACGTTTGCGATGCACCTGTCAGCAGCTGTGCCGACACCGAATGGCAAGCCTCGCAGGGCCGTTGTGCTGGTAGGCGGTCGTGAGACTCCCTCATTGATCCAATATCCCGGTCACACGCTGATACATGTTGTTGGTCAGTTGCCTTGTTGTCAGAAGATAGGCTGCTGGCGGTACGTGTGTCAGGAAACCCACGTCCGCCAGGTAAGCACCAGCCGTTGTGAATTACCGGTTGAGGTGAATGACGGACTGAAAATTCCTCGTTGCCTTGAGATGATCACACCGGAGAGCGTGGTGCGCGCGATCCTCGATTCGTATCCTGGCAGACTGCCGGTTGCAAGCGTACGCGCGTGGAATGATCCGAAGCCCCGTTTGGCGAACCTGCCGGCGCGGCGCTTCGCCTACACTCATCCCCGTCATCTGCAAGAGCACTATGAACGTGCCGGAGGCAAGAACGCCTATGGACGAGCTGTGCGAGGACCAGATGACCTCGCGCAGCTTATGCGTTCTAAGTCGCCAGTCGATTTGTTGCTAGTCGGCAATCTGCTGGACAGCTCCGACACGCTGGCGGAGTTCTGCGACAAACAGGGAATCGATCGGGTATATGGCGAGTTCGGATGGTTTCCACACTATTCCACGGAACATGCCGATCCCGCGGGCTATGCGTGGAACTCATCGCTCTGCTCGATGCGCTTTGATCGGTTGACGAGGCGGCAGCGTTCACATGCCATGGAGCATCGGGAGCGTCTCATGACACAGCCTCAAGATGCGCTGCCGGAAGGAGTACGCAAGCCGTTCGTGCTCTGGCCTCTGCAACTGTTGACAGATCGAGTCAATCGTTTCGATCTGAACGCCACAGATTGGTATGGGATGCTGCTATGGACCCGGCAGATGTTGCCTTCCAGATATCAGTTAGTCATCAAGCATCATCCGGTCTCTGCGGAGCAGCCCCGGCTCGAATGTGCGGGCTACTTCCCAAATACGATCACGCTGCCGAAATCGGCTTCGCTGCGTGCGCTGCTCTCGCACTGTGCCGGAGTCATCGGCAATAACTCGACAGTGCTGCTCGAGGCGCGTCTGCTTTGGGAAAAGCCGACTTGGGCTTTCGGGCGGAGTTGGTACTCCGGGCATCCGGAGCTGGTATTCGCCGCAAGGGATGGCGAACGTCTGCCCTATCCCGAACTCCTTGGCAAAACGATGGACGACTCATGGCTGCAGGACTACTCGCTGTGGTTTCTGTGGCAACTGCTGGCCCGGCAATATCCGATCAACGAAGCGAAGAAGAATCCAGGCGCATTCGTGCGCTGGCTGCATCGCAGGACAGCGCACTCCTACGCTGCGCTGGGAGAGGACGCTTTTTATGTCTGATGCGAAAAAGTTTGTAAGTCTGCCACCGTACCCGCCTCAGCCGCCTTATCCTCCGCAACCACCCTACCCGCCTGCGGGGACATGCGGATCACCTTATCCACCCTATCCCCCAAATCCGCCCTACCCTCCTCTACCACCGATGCCTTCAGGTCCTATGTGCGGATGCTCAGGTTCGCAGCCGACAGGATCACCGACGACATCCCCCACCGGTTCGCCGACGGGTAGCCCCACCGGTACTCCAACAGGAACACCAACCGGGTCTCCAACTATAGTCCCGACGGGTACACCTACGGGCACTCCGACGGGAACACCTACGGGTATTCCAACCGGTACGCCAACAGGAACACCGACAGGCACGCCAAAACCACGCAGAATCTTAAGGCGCCAACTTCTTTGATCTCGGTAATTCCAAGCGCCCGACCAAAGTAGCGAATCGTGACAATCAGCAGCA
>CAZZZG010000042.1:0-31681 GCA_964658525.1 uncultured Edaphobacter sp. | reverse complement strand
CAAGATTTCGACTTGCAGCGACGTTGCCGAAGACGATGTTGCCTGTGTAGCTGAAGAGCAGATCGTCAAGGTCCAGTTTTTTTCGCAGATCGCCGGAGATATGGAATTCCATGCAGGGTTCCTCGTGCGGATGGTGCCTTAGTTGCGCTCCAATCCTAATCGATTGGTTTTGTGTCGTTTAGAGAAGACGGTGGCCACAAAGATCGGCCTGCATTGTCGGAAGCCAACTGCGACGAAATGGATGCTTCGTCAACAGCTTGGAATAAGGATGACAGGCTTCGGCGCAGGTCGCAACCGGCGCACTTATCGGCGCGGAGGTGCCGAAGTTCGTATGATACGCGCTCGACGTGTCAGCTTGAAGAACGGATATCAGAGTTGCAAGGATTTTTGGGGTTTGAGTCAGCTTTCCTGCTGCTTGCAGAACCAGCCAAGCTCCGAGGCGTGGGCGAAGTACTCCTGAATCTTCGCTGCCTGATCTTCGGGAGAGAGAGAGCTTCCTGTGAAGGCGACTTCAAGTGCCTGACCGAGCAGAGTACCGTTCTGTAGGGAGGAGAGCAGGCGGAAGGCCTCCTGATCTATTCGGCGGTAGTAGACGGAGTTGTCGTAGCGATGTACTGCCAGGTGGATCTGAGAGCGGCGCATTGCGGGGAGGCGGGATCGCCTGGTTTGCTTGCGCTCGGTTACGGCGTTGCTCATGATGTCGCTGGGTGCGGTCTGGCGATGGACGGCGAGGACGAGTTCGTCGACGGGATAGCGGAGATCGAGCAGTTGCAAGTGAGGCTGGAGGTGGAGTTTCGACGCGCCACCGAGGTCGCCGAAGTCGGCGGCGGTGAGGGGCGGGAGATCGGCTCCGTCGAAGGCTTCGACATAAGCCCATTCGAGGCGGGCGACGTCGAGGAGGAGTTTGTGGCGGCGGAGGGAGATCTCGGGATGTGATTCGAGCCACTTTGGCAGCTTTGAGCCGAGATTGCGAAGGGTGAATGAGGTTGATGGGTTTTCGCGAAGATAGGCGAGAACCATGGCGTCAAACTTCTTCGCTCCGAGCACGGCACCTACTGCAGGAAAGTCTTCTGAGACTGCTCCGATAACGCGGAACCAGTATTGCCGGTTATAGATTTCGAGGCGGTCGAAGGAGGAGAGGCGATCGTTGGGTTTAATGTAACTGCTAGCCAAGTCTTCGGTTGATTTTCCGTCGGAGGTCGCCGCCTGCATTTGGAAGTCGGACGTGAGAGGGCGCATCACGTCTTCGGACATGCGACGCTGCAGCTCGAGGAGATTCATTGGTGGGCGACCTCTCGAACGTCTTCTGCTGTGTGGTGCGAGGGTGGAGGTTCGACCGGCGTGAGATAGTGCGTTGCCTTGAGGGCTTCGGAGTGAACTTCGTCGAAGGAGGGGATGTTGTCGTCCCATTCGAGAAGGGTTGCGGTGGGGCCGACGCGTTCGATGGCTCGAGCGTAGAGATGCCATACGGGATCGAGTACCGGGTGATCGTGGGTGTCGAGGATGTATTTTTCAAACTTCGAGTGGCCGGCGATGTGAATCTGCGCGACACGCTCTGCAGGAACGCTGTTGACGTAATCGAAGGGGTTGAAGCCGTGATTCTGAGAGGAGACGTAGATATTGTTCACGTCGAGCAGGATGCCGCAGTCGGCGGCTTCGACGACTTCGTTGAGGAACTCCCACTCGGTCATCTTAGACTCGTGGAATTCGGCGTAGCTGCTGACGTTCTCGACGGCGATGGGAATCTCGAGGTAGTCCTGGACCTCGCGTATGCGAGCCGCGGTGGCCTTCACAGCTTCGAAGGTGTAGGGCATGGGCAGGAGATCGTGGGTGTAACGGCCATCAACGCTGCCCCAGCAGAGATGGTCGGAGAGCCAAGGGGTCTTGGTGCGGCGGGTGAGGGTCTTGAGACGCTTGAGGTGTTCGCGGTCGGCGGCCTGGACGGAGCCGAAGTACATGGACACGCCGTGTTGGACGACGCGGTATCGTTCGAGGATCTGGTCGAGGAGTTTGAGCGCGCGGCCACCGTCGACCATGTAGTTCTCGGAGATGATTTCGAACCAGTCGACGACGGGTTTTTCGGCGAAGATGTGGTCGTAGTGCGGGACGCGAAGGCCGATCCCTACTCCGTAGTCGCTGAATCCGTTGAAGCGATTGGCCGGCATGACTCCCCTTTTGTTAAAAGATGAAGACAACCTGGAGGCTTGAAAAGAAGATCAAGCCTCCAGACAGGGGAGGTGTTTAGGCGAGCGAGGGCTTGGAGCCGTCGGTGGCGCATCCGCCCTTGCCCTTGCAATCGTTCTTGCCGGGGTGCTTGCCGCCGCCCTGGCCCTTACAGTCGTTCTTGCCCTTACAGGAGTGCTTCGGAAGATCCGGCTTGTCCTGGGCGATGAGAACGCCAGCGTGGGCGGTGGTGGTGGGGGTGTTGTTGGCCGGCGCGGTCTGGGCGTTCATGCGGACAGCGGTACCGCCCAACAGACCTGCAAACGCAGCGGCTAGAGCGAGAGATTGTGCTGAATTCTTCATTGAGATAAGCCTTTCCTGGTTGAGCCGCACGCCATAGAACGTGCCGGACGTTGATGATAACTACACAAATCGTAGTAGCTGGGTAGCGGCGAGGGCCCTTGGTTCGGATTCAATTCGCGGCGAAGATGATTCGCCGGATTTTCCTTGCCGCTCCATTCGACTTCGCCAAGACACAAAGGTTACAGGTGGTGGAACATCGGAAGCGTAACACTGTCTGTAACCTTTTGGCAGCGAGCTACTCAAACCGGGACACGATGTTCAAATCTGAACACCACGCGCCGGATGATGGCGTGTTGACTGGGGTTGAAGAGTGATGGCCAGGAAATTCTTGGTGTTGGCTTTAGGGATTTTGATGTTTGGTTTTTCGCCGTTAGTGAAGGCGGAGGTGCCCGAAATTGGACAGAAGGCTCCGGAGTTCAAACTTTCGACGCCGGATGGTCACCCGCTGAGGCTGTCGGAGTTTACTGCGAAGGGAACCGTGGTGTTGGTGGTGCTTCGTGGGTTTCCTGGCTATCAGTGCCCGTACTGCCAGAAGCAGGTCCATGACTTTTTAGGGAACGGCGATAAGTTTGCGGCGGCTGGTGCGGAGGTGCTTCTGGTCTATCCTGGTCCGCCTGCCGATCTCGATCAGCGTGCGAAGGAGTTTCTGACGAAGGAGAATCCGTTGCCGGCCAATGTTCATCTTGTCATCGATCCTGACTATGCATTTACGAATCATTATGGGCTGCGCTGGGACGCGCCGCATGAGACTGCCTATCCATCAACCTTCCTGATCGACGGTCAGGGCACGGTTTTCTTCAGGAAGGTGAGCCACGAGCATGGCGATCGAACGACGGCGGCAGATGTTCTTGGTGAGCTTGAGCGCGACAAGGCGGCTCACTCGCATTAGTTGAATGTGGCGAGTGGTGTAACCAATTCGGTCGCCGCGATTCTAAGTATGTGCAGGTCCCACAGGCTCCTGGCCGAGTCTGAAACATTTCGGGGCCTGCGCAAGGACTGCTCGATTGATTGCGCCACCCAGAGGATTGGAGTGAAAAGGATTTGCGATGAAAAAACTGCTTGAGGTGTATGAAAGATTTGCGGTGCTGGTCTCTTACCTTCAGTCTCCGTTTCTTCTGGTGGTGCGGCTCTACTGGGGATGGCAGCTTGTGCAGAGCGGTTGGGGGAAGCTGCATCATCTGGATAAGGTGACCGATTTTTTTACGAGCCTGAATCTTCCGGCTCCAGGTGTGACGGCTCATTTCGTCTCGGGGTTGGAGTTTGTTGGTGGGCTGTTGCTGATTCTGGGGCTTGGCTCGCGGCTGATCGGACTGATTCTTTCGGTGAATATGCTGGTGGCATACTGGACCGCGGATCGAGACGCGCTCTTTGCCGTGTTCTCTGATCCTGGCAAGTTCTACAACGCCGATCCGTATACGTTTCTGTTTGCCTCTGCGATGGTTCTGGTGTTCGGCGCAGGGTTGTTCTCCGTCGATGCGTGGTTGAAGAGGCATTATCGAGGATGGATCGAGAAGCAATGACCGCGAGCGTCGAGAACAGGGATGAAGCTCAGATGATCGCCTCCATACTCGCGGGCAATACGCATGAGTTTCATACTCTGATCCAGCCCTATGAACGGAGCGTTTACAGTATGGCGCTGTCGATGCTCCAAAACGAGGCGGATGCGGAGGATGCGGCGCAGGAGGCGTTTCTCAAGGCGTATCGCAATCTCGATAAGTTTCGCGGCGAGGCGAAGTTCAGCACGTGGCTGATCAGCATCACACTGAACGAGGCGCGGAGCCGGCTGCGGCATAAGAAGACTGCGAAGACGGATTCGCTGGATGAGTTGAATGAGGGTGGGCATGTCTCGCCGGCGTTGCTGCGGGATTGGAGGGAGATTCCCTCCGAAGCGCTGGAGCGGCAGGAGGTGCGGCTTCTATTGCAGGACGCAGTCACAGATCTCCCGCTGATCTATCGCGAGGTTTTTGTGCTGCGCGATATGGAGTCTTTGAGCGTCAACCAATCGGCAGAGGCGCTGGGCATCAGTGTTGCGGCGGCAAAGGTGCGGCTGCATCGCGCGCGGCTGATGTTGCAGAAGCGGCTTGCGCCGGAGTTGAAACGGGTGATGCCGAAGCGGAGGTGGTTCCCATGGTTCTAGAGTGCAAGCATGTCTGGGAGCATATCTCCGGGTATCTCGATGGGAATCTGGATGCGGCGGTGCTGGAAGAAGTGCAGAAGCATCTTGAGCACTGCGAGATCTGCTCGGCGATTCTGGATTCGACGCGCAATATTTTGATTTTGACGGCTGATGAGCGTGTCTTCGAACTTCCGCTGGGTTTTAGCGAGCGGCTCCACGCTAGGCTGGAAGCGGAGATGAAGGGGTTTGCTTATGGCTCCTCTGACGCGGGGGATGAGGGCGATACCTAGAGAACGCGGTGAATTATGGAGTGAGTGATCCACTCGGCGGCCACAAGGATAAGGGTGAGGATGGCGAACGCGACCTGGAGGAACTCTGAACGTCGTTGGGTGGGGGTGGCGGGCTGGGTGCGCCATTGCGAGGATGGCCGGGCGCGCAGTGAGCGAATCCGCCAGATGACGTAGAGATTGATGAAGGAGCCGAGCGTTGCGGCGATCATCATGGGGATCCGGATTGCGTCCTGATGAAACCCGATGGCGGGAGCGTGGACGCCGAAGGTTGCTATCGCCAGGGCGCTGAGTCCGATGGCAACACGAACCCCGCTGAGGGCGATGACAGCCGTGCAGGCGCTCTGCAGAACGATGAAGACGAAGCTGGTGGCGGTGAGGAGCCACGTTCGTCTGCTGTCTGGAGCGGGAGACGCGGGCTGGGTCGAAATCGGGGAGCTTGTCTGAAGGGCCATGTGTTCCTCGACCTATAGACGTATCAGGACGCTTGTTGAAGGCATGATGAGTCAGCAGAGAAGATTTAAAGGGAAGATCATCTGCTTGATCAGATAGTCGGGGGATTCGAGTGCGATGGCTGCGGCTGCCTCGGTGCCCACGGTCAAGTCGCTGACGAAGAACAGCTTTCCTTGATCGGCTTTTGATTCGCGCATACGGATGGGGTGCTGATGGAGTGACTCGAACGATACGTCGAAGGAAGCGAGCGAAGCGATGAGGCCACGACCGTCTGCTTTGAGAACTGCTTCCTTGCGAGTCCAGTAGCGGTAAAAAGTTGTGTGACGGGTCTCAGGGTCAGTGATGGCTTCCAGAGACCTGGTTTCGGTTTCTGTGAAGTTGTATTTGGCAACGTCCATGATGTCAGTTGGGCGGTCGAAGTACTCTACGTCAACACCGACGGGGCCGTTACGACTCATTGCGATGAGGATTGTGTCCCTGGAATGGGCTACGTTGAAGGCGATGCTGTGTCCGTTGAGGTTTGTGGACTCAGGTTTTCCGTGAACTCCGGTCGTGATCGTAATGGAACGGGGATCGAGTCCTGAAAGGTTCCCGAGAAGGATTCTCAGGCACGCTCGTCCGACGGTGAAGTGATCCCGCGCCTGCGCCAGTCTGTAACGGCTGGCATGGAGTTGT
The DNA here is from genome assembly GCA_964658525.1 of uncultured Edaphobacter sp. Taxonomy (GTDB): domain Bacteria; phylum Acidobacteriota; class Terriglobia; order Terriglobales; family Acidobacteriaceae; genus Edaphobacter. Next base: position 25,624 of record CAZZZG010000042.1, on the reverse strand, counting down.
TCGGAGGGGGCGAGAAGCGTGGTGAAACGGTCGCGTAGGTCCGCGATGTCGCCGAGATCGATGCGCCATAGTTGAACTTCGCCGGCTTCGAGTGGTGGTGGGGGATCGATCGGTTTCCAGTCACTCAACATAAAAAGATACCGGACCTGGTACAGCGTATTGCAATCATAATCAGTTGTCTGGGTAATTTAGTTCTCCGGCTGTCTGAAACCTGATGAATCCTGGAAAATATACAACTTTCAGGGGTTTTCGACTGCGACAGTCGTAGTCGATTTTTGAAAATAGTGCGTACAATTAGGCAACATGAACGAGTTTGACTTCGAGTGCAAGGACAGTACCTTTCGCTGCACTTGCATCCTTATAGGTATTGAGCGGTTTCGGCCAACCAGGGATACTATAGCGAACGCTGGTAGAACACTCTGAGTCAACTCGTTCGGCTGGTTTTTGATCTGGGTGGGGCCCGATGGAGAACGATGATGTTAAGAATTCGACCACTGAGGGCGAGCGACTGATCGATCTTCCCGAGGCTCTAGACGATCCCGGGAAGGACGGATTCGCCGGGATGGCTCTCGACACGATCGTGAGTGCCTTTGAGCGAGTGGCTGCGGCAAAATCGGACCAAGTTGCAATCGTCTGTGGTGAGATTCGCTGGACTTACGGTGAGCTGAACGCAAAGTCGAACCATCTTGCCGGGCGGCTACGGGAGCTTGGGGTTCGAACGGACACCTTTGTTGCAATCTATCTGGACCGCTCGCCCGAGATGCTGGTGGCGATACTGGGTATCCTGAAGGCTGGGGGAGCCTATCTTCCTATCGACTATGGGTATCCGGCGACCAGAGTGTTGGAGATGCTGGAGGATGCGAGGCCGGTGGCTATATTGACGGCCGCAACTCCGGCACCTGAGTTATCCGAGAAGTTTTACGCGTTGTCTGTCTCGGTCGTCGAGATGGACAGCCTCGATGCGATGGCGGCAACTCCGGGACTGAAGGATTCACCGCGTGCCTGCGCTAGCGAGGATTTGGCGTACCTGATGTACACCTCTGGCTCAACCGGGAAGCCGAAGGGCGTGATGGTGACGCACCGGAACGTGCTTCGGCTTCTGGAGCAGACGGAGGCTTGGTTTCACTTTGGAGTGGACGACGTGTGGACGATGTTTCACTCCATCGCATTTGATTTTTCGGTGTGGGAGATATGGGGACCTCTGCTGACAGGAGGAAGGCTTGTGATCGTGCCTTTCGCTGTGAGCCGTTCGCCGCGGGAGTTCTATGAGCTTCTCTCCAGGGAGCGGGTGACGGTGCTCAATCAGACTCCGTCGGCATTCTTCATGTTGATCCAGGTGGAGCAGGATAGTACGCCGCTACCGCTATCCCTGCGGGTGGTGATCTTTGGAGGAGAGGCTTTGCAGTACCGCAAGCTGGCTCCGTGGTTCGAGCGTCACGGAGATACGGCTCCGCAGCTGGTGAACATGTATGGGATCACAGAGACGACTGTGCATGTGACGTATCGACCTATTGTCGCGGCGGAGGCCGAGACGGTTCAGGAGAGCCTGATTGGGGTTCCCATTCCTGATATGCAACTTTATTTACTGGATGACGCGAAGAAGCCGGTGCGAGAGGGCGAGGTGGGAGAGCTCTATGTCGGCGGCGGCGGAGTCACGCGCGGTTATCTGAATCGTCCGCAGTTGAATGCAGAGCGCTTTATTCCTGATTGCTTTGCGGGGGCAACTGGCGCGAGGCTTTATCGCACTGGTGATCTTGCGCGGGTTCGGCCCGATGGTGAGATTGTGTATCTGGGCCGCAACGATAGCCAGGTGAAGATAAACGGTTTTCGCATCGAACTGGGAGAGGTTGAGGCGGCCTTGGCCGAGGCTCCTGGGGTGCAGCAATCTTGTGTGGTGGCGTATACGGATAAGACTGGAACGCAACGGCTGGCCGCTTATTTTGTTGCGAGTCCGGGTGTTGAATTGTCTGCGCGGACTCTTGGGGAGTTTTTTGTGGCACGGATGCCTGCGCATATGAGGCCCTCGTCCTACACGCCTCTGAAGAGACTTCCGCTCACGGTGAATGGCAAGCTGGACGCGGCGGCTTTGCCTACTCCGTCGATTGGCTCCGTCAACGGTGCCCCGACGGGTTCCGCACCGCAATCAGTGTCTGAAACAGAGGAGCAGGTGTCGCGAGTGTTTGTGGATGTTCTGGATCTGCGGACCATTGGCCTGGATGACAACTTCTTCGATTGCGGTGGAACATCTCTGCTGCTGATCAGCGCCCATCTGCGATTGCAGGCGCACTTCGAGAGGTTATTTCCCGTTACGTTGATGTTCGAATGCCCGACGGTCCGGGCGCTCGCGAGACGGCTTTCGGACAATGGATCTTCTGCATCAGAGAAAAGTGCAGTTCAGCAGCAGGCACAGAGGGCGAGAGGTGCGTTCGCAAGAGCTCGGGCAACGAAGGGTGTGGCGTCATGAATGAGTTGAACGATCAAACTCGGGTAACGGACCAAAACGGAGGCGAAGAGCAGCTGTTGGATTGCGTTGCCATTATTGGTATGTCGGGAAGGTTTCCAGGAGCTGCGGATGTTGAGGCGTTCTGGCAGAACGTTGCCGCGGGAAAGGTCACGATCTCTCACTTCTCTGCGTCCGAACTGGAAGCGAGAAATAGTGAGGGGCTTGAAAGTGGCCCTGACTACGTACCTGCGCGGGGAGTACTTGAGAATCCCGGCATGTTCGACGCGGAGTTTTTTGGGATCTCGCCTCGTGATGCAGAGAGCATGGATCCGCAACACCGTATTTTTCTTGAGACGTGTTGGAATGCACTGGAAGACGCTGGCTACGATCAATCGACGTATGCGGGACAGATTGGACTATTTGGTGGATGCAGTCTCAATACGTATCTGCTGGCGAACCTGTGCCGCGATCGAGCGTTTATCGATGAAGTAACCGGAAACTATCAGGTGGGCGAGTTCCGGTCGTTTATGGGCAACGACAAAGACTTCCTGACGACTCGCGTTGCCTACAAGTTGAATCTGCGCGGGCCGTGCATCAGTGTGGCTTCGGCGTGTGCGACGTCGCTGGTGGCGATCGCTCAAGCGAGTCAGAGTTTGCTGAACTACCAGTGCGACATGGCGCTGGCTGGTGGCGTTTCGGTGACGTTTCCGCAGAAGCGCGGACATATGTACTCGGAAGGAAGTATTGGATCGAAGGATGGTTTTTGCCGACCCTTCGACGCAGGCGCTACCGGAACGGTATTTAGCCACGGCGCGGGAGTGGTATTGCTGAAGCGGTTGGAGGATGCCATCGCGGATCGTGACCATATTACGGCCGTGATTCGTGGGTTTGGAGTGAATAACGACGGGTCGATGAAGGCCGGGTACATGGCTCCAGGGGTGGATGGCCAGTCGGGCGTAATCGCTGCTGCACAGGCGATGGCCGGAGTCGATGCGGGCTCAATCACATACATCGAAGCTCATGGGACCGCGACGCCGCTGGGCGATCCGATTGAGGTTGCCGCACTGACGAAGGCGTTTCGGCTGGGCACGGATGCGTCGGGATTCTGCGCAATTGGGACGGCGAAGGCGAACGTCGGGCACTTGGATGCAGCTGCGGGCGTGGCGGGAGTGATCAAGACGGCGCTCTCGCTGAGCAAAGCGACGTTGCCTCCTCTGGCGAAGTTTGAGAGTCCGAATCCGAATATCGATTTCGAAAACTCGCCTTTTTATATCAATCGTGAGTTGAGTCCCTGGCGGTCTGACGGGCCACGGCGAGCCGGCGTGAGCGCGTTCGGTGTCGGTGGTGTGAATGCTCATGTTGTGTTGGAGGAGGCTCCTGCGACTGCATCCTCGATACCCTCCTTGCGTTCGGCACAGCTACTTTGCGTTTCGGCTAGGTCGCAGTCGGCGCTGCAGATTGCTACGGAGAATCTCGCTCGTTATATCAAGGAGCATCCGGGGGTTCCGCTCGAAGATGTGGCTTATACGCTTGCGGTTGGAAGAAAGGCGTTCGATCACCGAGCGGTTTTTGTTTGCGCAGACGGCGAAGATGCCGTTGCGAAGCTTTCGTCACCGACTTCGCAGGCGAATCGAGTGGTGCCGGCAAAGCGGCCCGAGATTGTGTTCCTTTTTCCAGGGCAGGGATCGCAGTTCGCGGGCATGGGCAGTTCGTTATATGAGAGCGAACCGTTATATCGCCGTGAGGTAGACGAGTGCTCTGAGATTTTGCGGCCTATGCTTGGCCTTGATCTGCGGGAGATTCTTTTTCCGGCCGATGTTTCTTCGCAGGAGGCTGCGGAGCGGATTCAGCAGACTCAGTTTGCACAGACGGGAATCTTCGTGACAGAGTTCGCGATGGCGAAACTCTGGCAGTCGTGGGGGATTGAGCCGCGAACATCTGCGGGCCACAGTATCGGTGAATATGTTGCGGCTGTACTTGCGGGCGTCATGAGTCGTGAGGATGCTCTGAAGCTGGTAAGTATTCGCGGACGTATGATGCAGGAGATGCCGCGCGGAGCCATGGTGGGAGTGCGGCTGAGCGAGCCGGAACTTCAGCCTTATCTCTCTGCGAACATCTCGATTGCTGCTCTGAACGCCCCGAAGTTGAGTGTTCTTGCTGGTCCGCTCGAGGCTGTCGAAGAGGTTGAGAAGAGGCTTACTTCGGATGGAGCCCTCTTTCGCAGGTTGCGGACCTCGCACGCATTTCATTCGTCCATGATGGACCCGATGCTGGCGGGGTTTGAGGCGGAAGTTGCCAAGATTACTCTGCACCGGCCTGCTCGTCCGTATGTTTCGAGCTTTACCGGTACGTGGATTGAGCCGCAGCAAGCGACGAGTCCTCGCTTTTGGGCGGACCAGGTTCGTAATCCAGTTCGGTTTGGTGATGCACTGAAGACGCTGATGTCGACTCCGCAGATATTGCTGGAGGTTGGGCCTGGGAACACGCTTGGTACACTCGCGCGACAACAGCCCAATAGCAATGCGGCCGTTATAGTCTCTTCGTTATCGCAGAGGGATGAAAAATCTCCTGTCGAGACAGCCTCGATCCAGGAGGCGCTTGGGCAGCTCTGGGTTGCGGGAGCGACGCCGGATTGGACGAAGGTCTACGGCCAAGAGAAGCGGAGACGGGTCTCTCTGCCGACCTATCCCTTTGAGCGTAAGTTGTACTGGGTTGATCCGCCAGCTTACACGGCAAATTCGCAGATGAACGAACGACCCATTGTTGTTGAAGCAGAGAAGTTCGATACACAATGTGCGGGTGAAGGTGTCCGCTACTCGATTGAACCGTTGAAAGAGGAACCGATGCAAGAACGCAAGCTGCGGCTGCAGCCTATTGTTTCAGAGGTATTTACTCAACTGAGCGGGATCGAAGTAACGCCTGATCAGCTCGAGCATCAGTTTCTGGAGCTTGGGCTCGATTCGTTATTTCTCACGCAGGCTACCCAGGGGATTCAGAAGAAGTTTGGGGTGAAGCTGACCTTCCGCCAGATTATGGAGCAGTACTCAACGATTTCGAGTCTTGCCGGCTATCTTGACAGCGTACTTCCGCCCGATGCGTTTCCGGCTGCGGCGCAGGCGGAAGCCGCTTCAGCGCAGGCGGCGACGACTGATGCGGGCATCTCTGTTCCGACTGCGAACTTGGGGAGCGCCGGGTCGTCGATGGCGACCGCATCTGCAGCTGAGCGGCTCTTCAGTGAGCAGATGGCAATGATGTCGAAGGTCTTCGAACAGCAGATGGCGGCGTTGCGCGCGACGACTGGATTGCCATCAATGTCTGCGGCTCCGACGCCACCTGCAGCGACAGCAGCAGTTTCCACTGCCGCGTCGACGCCAGTTGCGCCGTCATCGACGGGCAGCGCCTCGGAGGTGAAGCATGGCTCTTACAGGCCATTGCAGCCGCGGGTTCAACAGGATCTGGACAGCGATCAACAACAGTACCTCGATACTCTCATCGCGAAGTACGAGAAGAAGACGCCAGGGTCGAAGCGTTTGACGGACAAGGCACGGGTTCATCTTGCAGATCCGCGCGCGGTTGCTGGATTCCGCCCGCAGTGGAAGGAGATGGTATATCCGCTCGTTACAGAGCGCGCGAAAGGATCGAGAATTTGGGATGTTGATGGCAACGAATATATCGATATCGTGAATGGATACGGTGCGATCATGTTCGGCCATTCTCCGCAGTTTGTGCTGGAGGCCGTGCATAAGCAAATTGAAGAAGGGGTCGCGATTGGGCCACAGTCTCCGCTGGCGGGTGAGGTTGCGGCGCAAATTTGTGAACTGACTGGAAACGACCGTGTGACTTTTTGCAACACGGGATCGGAAGCGGTGATGGCTGCCATTCGCGTAGCTCGCACGGTTACAGGGCGCGATCGGATTGTCTACTTCGCTGGTGACTATCACGGAACCTTTGATGAGGTTCTCGTTCGCAATACGCCACGCGGGACGGTGCCGCTGGCGCCGGGAATTCCGCTGGCAAACACAGGAAACGTGGTCGTGCTTGAGTATGGAGCCGACGCGTCGCTTGACTACATTCGCAAAAATGCTTCTGACATTGCTGCTGTTTTGATTGAACCCGTGCAGACCCGCAATCCCGGCTTGCAGCCTATCGCGTTCGTCAAAACCGTGAGGGAGATTACTGAGCAGGCCGAGATTGCTCTCATCATCGACGAAGTTGTTACAGGCTTTAGACTTGCTCCTGGTGGCGTGCAGGAGGTGTTTGGAGTTCGCGCTGATCTTGCAACTTACGGCAAGGTGATTGGCGGAGGCTATCCGATCGGTGTGCTTTCAGGCAAGGCGAAGTTTATGGATGCACTTGATGGAGGGGCCTGGCAGTATGGTGATGCGTCGATTCCAGAGGTTGGCGTAACTTTCTTTGCGGGGACATTCGTGCGTCATCCACAGGCGCTCGCGGCGGCTCGTGCAGTTCTCAATCATTTGAAGGCTGCTGGACCGCAACTTCAGCTTGATCTAAATCGAAAGACCGCTGAACTGGCCACGAGGCTCGATAATTTCTTCGTTGAACGTGGTGTCCCGAGTCGTATTCATCACTTCGCTTCGTGGTTTTATTTCACCTTCCATGGCGATGCCCGGCTGGGTAGTCTGCTGTACTACGCGATGCGTGAGAAGGGAGTTCATATTCAGGAGGGGTATCCCTGTTTCCTCACGACGGCGCACTCGGACGAAGATTTGGAAAGGGTCGAAGCCGTGTTTTGCGAGACGGTGGAGGAGATGCAGCGGAGCAATGCTCTGCCTAGTCATGGGGAGCAACACGCTCCAACCGTTTCCCCGCACGTGGTTGCTATGCACTCCGCTGCCCTGAAAGACACACCCGCACAGGTTCCAATTACTGAGGCTCAGCGAGAGATTTATTTTGCTGCAGCGCTCGGTGATGAGATGAACTGCGCTTTCAACGAGTCGGTGACGCTTCGTTTGCGTGGCGATGTTGATGAAAAGCAGTTGCAGCGCGCGGTCGAATCTGGATTTGGGCGGCACGATGCGTTGCGAAGCAGAATCAGTGAGGACGGTGAGTCGATCCTGATTGCGCCGGCTTTTAAGGGCGAGGTCAGACACGTCGATCTCCTTGCGTCTTTCGCAACGTCCGAATCTCGTGAGAAGGCGTTGCAGGATGCGGTTGAGTGGGAAGGGAAGACGCCGTTTTCACTGACGGAAGGACCGCTTGCGCGTGCCACGATCTTCAGGATCGCTGCGGATGAGGTGGTGTTGCTGTTCACCGGTCATCATATTGTTCTCGATGGATGGTCAGTAAACCAACTCTTCGAAGAGATCAGCAAGTTCTACAACGCGAAGAAAAGTGCGCCTGAATTGCTTCCTCTTCTTCCCTTCAGCAGCTATGCAGTTGAGGAGCAGACTCGTCATAAGGGGGGGGAGTTTGTAGATAACGAAGCCTATTGGGTCAACAAGTTTACCGGCCTTGCGCCAGTGCTCGACCTGCCGACCGATAGACCTCGTCCAATGAATAAGACCTATCATGGGGCGACTTTGAAAGGGAGCCTCGGGTCCGCGCTTTATACGGATCTAAAAGGCGCAAGTGCACGGCTAGGCTGTACCCTTTACGTCACGTTGCTTTCTGGTTTTCAGTTGCTACTGCATCGATTGACTCGGCAGCAGGAGGTTGTGGTCGGGATTTCAACTGCAGGGCAAGCTCTGTTTCAGAACGCGAGTCTTGTTGGACACTGCGTTCACTTTTTGCCGATGCTCAGCCAACTGACCGAAGAAGAGACGGTCAAAGGTCATCTCGCTGCAACTCGTAATCTGCTCTTCGACGCTTTCGATCATCAGGAATTTACCTACGGCAGTCTGCTTCAGAAACTTTCGATTCCGAGAGATGCGGGACGGCTTCCGTTGATTGAGGTTCAATTCAATCTTGAGAAGATCGGGGCTCGTATCAGCTTTGACGGCCTGGTGACGGAGATCAAGGCGAACCCGAAGCAGTTTGTAAATACGGATATGTTTCTGAACGTGATCGAGACGGAAGACGATCTCAAGTTCGATTGCGACTACAACACCGACCTTTTTGACGAAGAGACCGTTCGCCGCTGGATGCATCAATATGCCAATCTGCTGCACAGTGTCGTGCGAGACGCAGCGGTGCGGGTGGATGAGCTGGAGCTTTTGGACAAGGAAGATCGTCTCGAGATAGTAGAGGGCTGGAACCGGACTGAGGTGCAGTTCGATCGCGAGTTCGTTCCGATCCACAGACACGCGGAGATGCGGGCTCGAGAGCAAGCGGATGTGGTTGTTGTCGAGTGCGGCGCGAAGAGATGGACGGGAAGGGAACTGGATCAGTATGCGAATCGTGTTGCTCACAGATTGCAGCGCGAGGGGCTAAAGGCAGGAGACCTGGTCGGTCTCTGCGTCGAGCGGTCGTTGGAGATGCTGGGAGCGTTGCTTGGCGTGCTGAAAGCGGGAGGAGCGTATGTGCCTCTAGATCCGCGGCATCCGAAAGAGCGGCTGGAGATGGTGCTCGACGATGCTGGCGCAGCTTTGCTGCTGGTGGGCAATTCGTTCTCCTCGGCGCAGCCTGCATTTAGAACGACGGCGAAGATCGTGACATTAGATGCGAAGATCGCGGAGGAGAGCGACTCGTCGCCACAGGTGTCGACAGCCGCAGATTCGCTGGCATATGTGATCTACACCTCAGGTACGACGGGTAAGCCGAAGGGTGTCGCCATTGAGCACAGCGCATTGATGAACCTGTTGCGCTCGATGGAACGCGAGCCTGGGTTGAATAGGGCGGATGTTCTGGTGGCGGTGACGACTCTTGCCTTTGACATTGCGGGATTGGAGCTGCTGTTGCCGTTGTTGACGGGAGCGCGGTTGGCGATTGCGACCGAAGAGCAGGTTGCGGATGGCTACCTCTTATTGCAACTGTTGCAGAGTAGTAAAGCGACTGTGTTGCAGGCTACTCCCGGTACGTGGAGAATGCTGATCGATGCAGGGTGGACCCGCGAGTTGCCGTTGAAGGTGTTGTGTGGCGGTGAAGCGCTGCCGCGAGACCTGGCGGATCAACTGGTCGAGCGAAGTGATCAGGTGTGGAACGTCTATGGGCCGACTGAAACGACAATCTGGTCGTCTGCCACACACGTTACAGCTGGTACGGGACCGCTGCTGATCGGGCCGCCAATTGCGAATACGCAGTTCTATGTGCTTGATCATCGTCTGCAGCCGGTGCCTGTTGGAGTTGTGGGAGAGCTTTACATCGGAGGTGCGGGGCTTGCGCGTGGATATTGGAAGCGCCCTGACCTAACGGCTGAACGCTTCCTGTCAAACCCATTTGCGCAGGGTCGTATGTATAAGACGGGGGATCTTGGCCGCTGGCATGTTGATACCGCAGGACAAGGAAGGGTCGAGTTGCTCGGCCGCACTGACTTCCAGGTGAAGATTCGCGGCTATCGAATTGAGTTGGGCGAGATCGAAGTTGCTCTGAACAGGCACCCTGCGGTCCGCGAGGCTGTGGTCGTTGCTCATACGAGCAAGAGCGCTGGGGCGTCGATTACTCGGCTGGTGGCTTATGTCGATGCGGGTAATTCTGCAGAGCACGCCTCTGCTCTTACAGCAGATCTGCTGACGATGCTGGCTGGCTCGCTGCCCGAGTACATGATTCCCGCTACGATTCTGCCGCTGCCACAACTTCCACGGTCTCCGAATGGGAAGATTGACCGCAAGAGCCTGCCGGATGCAGAAACCTTTCTCAAGGCAGGTCTTCACTTCGCGCAACGGTCGTTTGCTGCTGCCACAACGCCGGAACAAAAAAAGCTTGCTGATATATGGGCCGAGGTTTTGATGCTCGACCGCGTTAGCATCACAGATAGTATCTTTGAGCTGGGTGCGGACTCTTTGCTTATCTTCCGAATTGCCGCACGCTCTCAGAAGGAAGGTTTGAACGTAACGGCAGCGCAGATATTTAACCATCGGACGATTTTGGCATTGTCCGATGGATTGGGACAAGAATCGGTGACAAATTCGAGCACAATTAAGGTAGCGCCTCGTATCGCTGTCGCTCCACGGAAGGGCTATCGCGGTGAAGGCGGGACGCGCGGATGAAGCAACAATCTCAATCTGCGACGGGGGTCACTACGAACACTCCAGAGGAAATGCCCGTCGTAGGCTCGATGGTGCCGCCGGCGGACGAAGTGTACGTGATGCCCGCCACGCAGGGGCAGATCCGCTTCTGGTCACTAGACCAGATGCATCCTGGGAATCCCGCGCTAAATATGCCGCTGATGTGGCAGTGCCGGGGCGATTTGAATGTGGATTTGCTGGCGAGGGCCTTCACTCTGGCAGTGCGCCGGCACGAGATGTTGCGAACGACCTTCGCGATGGTGGATGGAAAACTTTCACAGATCATCGGGGGGGGGTACAGCGTTGCGTTGCCTGTCAAAGACCTGCAGCACATACCTGATGCGGCTAACTCATCAGAGGCAGGAAGATTAATTCGCGAACACGCGGCCTATCGCATGGATCTGCATAGTGGACCTCTTCTTGTACTTAAGCTACTGAAGTTCGCTCCGAAGCATCATCTGTTGTTGGTCACGATGCACCACATCATCTGTGATGGCATCTCTCTTGGCATACTTCTGCGCGATATTGCCGTCTTCTATGAAGCGTTGATGGAAGAGAAGGAAGCTGTACTGCCAGAGTTGCCCATCCAGTTTGCTGACTTTGCTGTATGGCAAGAGGAGTGGCGGAAGAGCGAGGCAGCAGCGACATCGCTCAACTTCTGGCGAAAGACTCTCGGGACGAACTTTGGGCGTATTGAGCTCCCGCATGATGCAACTCCTGAGGGAGTGCGAGATACTCTGACAGACTCCGAGTCAGGAGACATCGAGACGTTTCTTATCTCCCCTGAACTCACTGCACGAGCTCATGAGTTTTGCAAAGATCAAAATGTGACGTTGAATATTCTGTTGTTCAGCATATTCTGCGCTCTTCTTCACAGGGTAACTGGCCAGCGAGACATTGTCGTTGGATCTCCATGTGCGAACAGGAACGAGGACACCGAAGAGCTGATCGGTCTCTTCATGAATATCCAGGTGCTTCGCGTCGGGATCGAGCCCCAGGAGACCTTTCGATCCTTGCTAACGAAAGTGCAGGACTGGACGCTTGGCGCGTACGAAAATCAGGAGCTCCCATTCGAGGAGCTGATCTACGATTCTCATTTTTCTTACAACAATACTTCTTTCGAAATTCCGATCTTCTTTCTCTACCAGAAGTCTTTCATGGTGATCCAGCGCGTCGCCGGGCTTGAGATTACTCCGCTCCGATCGATGAGTCCGGGAGCTGTTTTTGAGTGGATGTTTGCCATCGTTGACCGACCGGAGGAAGGGCCACGGTTACAACTTGAATACAACCCAAACTATTTTCGTCCGACAACTATTCAACGTTATCTGACGAGTTTCATTGCGTTACTGGAGTCCGCCGTGCGGGACTCGTCAACGCAGTTGGAGAAGATGGCTCCGTCAGATGATTTTCTTCCTGCGACACTTCCTGATATCGGCAGCCGATTCGTAACTCGCAAGAACGCGCAGCCGTTCCGAGAAAAGGAATTCGATGGTGGCGCCGAAATCATGGAGAAGCTTGAAGACCAGGTTGCTACCATCAGCGACCCGATCGAGGTTCAGCTGCTCGAGCTTTGGCGCTCAATGCTGGGAGTCGAAGAGATTACTGCGGATACTAACGTGTTTTCGCTTGGAGTCAGTTCGCTCTCTATCTTGCGGCTTGTTACCAGGATGAACAGCCTATATTCCATGGGGTTTGGCCTCGCCAGTCTCATCTCTGCTCCAACGATCAAGATGGTCGCAGAGTTGGTTCGCAAACGCTATGCGCCAAACACGGTGACTTCGCTTGTGCCGATCCAACCTGTAGGTACGAAGCGGCCTCTTTACATTGTTCATGGTGCGGGAGGAAATGTAGTTAACTTCTACGGCCTCACAACAAGAATTGGCGCGGACCAACCGGTTTACGGAGTGCAGGCACAGGCGCTTGAGGTGGATCAACCGGCGCTACTCCGGATGGAGGACATGGCCGCGCATTATCTGATGGAGATTCGACGAGTTCAGCCAAAAGGACCCTATCACTTGCTAGGCTATTCCTTCGGCGGAATTGTGGTCCTGGAGATGGCACACCAATTACTCGCCGCAGGCGAAACGGTTGGTCTTTTGGGCATGCTGGACACGAGAGCCAGAGACTACATTGAAAGCGCGACTCCCGAAGTATCCTCTGTCGATGGGCGTGCCCAGCTTGGCGGCCTAGCCGGATTTTTCCGCAGCTTCGTTGGTCATGGGAGCGCGAAAGGATGGTGGAAGTTTTTTGTCGATGACCTGCAGGAACGCAGGGTGCGCTACACAATTACAATTGCTGCACGAATGTTCTCTACGTTGCCAGCCTTCCTGAAGAATACCCACGAGATCAACTCTGTTGCTGCGCGCAACTATAAGGTAAAACCGCTCTCTGGCAAGCTGACTCTATTCCGAGCCGCGAATCAGGCGGATAGCAGCATCCCTTCCGACAATGGATGGTCGCCGATCTTCAACGAGGGAGTCGAAGTTCACGAAATCCCGGGTGATCACTGGCAGGTTTTGTCGGGGCCAGGGATTGACGTGCTCGCGAAGTCGATCCACGGATGCCTTAGTCGATTTGATGAACTGGCGAGGTAGCGCTTTTTATCGGCTGTGTTGAAGCTGCCGCTCGTTTTGATTCTGGATTCCAGTGTTCTATCTGGACTTCGTGATACGGACTTGATCTTCCCGATTGCAGCAACGGAGGGTTTGCGCCCCGCACGGTCTGGTCGAAGAATGCGAGTACGTACGCGCGAACGATCGTTTCTATCCGCGCCGGCGAAATATGACCAGGTTGCGTCCATCTGCGCCAGGGGCTGACCAGGGGATGATCTGTAAAGTCCATGTGAGATGTATTGCTGATGGACACTTTGTACCCACCGAATTGTCTGAGACTTGCATCGACCTCGTTGCGATCGGTTGTATCCAGTTCGGCCTCGGCTCCGATGGCGCTTGAATCCTGCTGCCCAGCGCCAGTTGTTATTCCATAGAGAAACATCGCGGGCTGGCTCGCCGCACGCTTCCGGATATCTCCGAATGTCCAGCCATCCATATTCAGTGCAGATTGAATGCGAGGATCTACGGAGCACAGCTGCACGGCGGCGGCACCACCAAAGGAATGGCCGAGAGCGCCTGCCCGTTGAGTGTCGAGTCGACCATACCATGGACTCTTTTGGTCGAGGTCTTCGGTTTGCAGAGTGTTCAGTACAAAGATCTCGTCGGCTACCCATTTATTGAGTTCTATATTCCAAATTGCAGTGATCTCGCTTGCCGAATGCAGGTCGGGGTCAATTGCATCGCCACCATTGATATCGTCGATGACACGATCTCCAGGCAGTACGACGCGGCTTGCGTTGTAGGTGTGGTCAATCGAAGCGACAACATAACCGTGGCTCGCTAGATCCTCGGTAAGAAAAGTATCCTGAGTGCGCCTTCCTCCCCATGCGTGGTTGAAGAGAAGGACTGGAAATGGACCGCCCTGAGTTGCCACGGGAGCGTCCTCTCTGGAGTTTGTCCAGAGCACGCTGCGATAGGAAGTAGCTGGAATTGTCTCTGACAGTCTCTCGTAGGCGGCGAGATGATTGCTTGATGGATCAGCGGGGTACCATATCTGCACCATGAGTTCTCTGGGGGTTCCAGGCTTCTCTGCTTTTTCTTCGGTGCGGCTGGAATCTTTTAGATAAACGATTCGTGTTCCTACCGGATAGGTCCCCGTTGGTTTGGGCAGAGAGAACATAGGCACGATCAGGAGCATTCCAAACGTAACAATTGAAAGCACCGCCGCGGCCACGGCGACAGGTTGTTTCATCGCAGCATAGCGCGAAGTTCGACGAGACGCAGGTATCAGTTGCCAGGCAACCAGCAGGATGAGTCCTGCCAGGACAGGGAACATCTGCCAGTGGGTTCTCTCATGAATAACGTGCCAGAGGGCGACCAGGGCTGCGAGAGCTGTAATAGGTCTCGACCAACCGGAGAGCGATTTTGTCATCTGTGCTACTGCTGCAGCAAGCAGGATCGCGATCAAAATAGCTTCGAATAATCTCATAGCATTTCGCGAACGCTCATATTACGACACGATGGAGCGGCTCCGATGACCTCGGACTGAAAGTTAGTGCCGTCCGTCGCACAAATTCCCTAAGAAGGTTTTCTCAAGGCAGCAAGCTTGTGAAAGGCGGCTTTGGCAGCGACCACGGCAACCATGGAGTGAGATTTGAGGTAGTCGATCGACGGAGATTGGCCGGGCGGACGTGGAGTCAGACCAAGTCTTCGAAGCGCGTGGTTTGCGCGATAGGTATTCGCCCGAAGAGTATCTCGAAACTGAACATTGACATTAAGGGAAACAGAGACGTTGTCGTCGTTCTCGACCCAGTGGGGACAATTTACCGGAATATGCACGCCGTTTCCGGGGCGTAATTTATAGGAGGTAGCGCGAGCTTGAAATTGCGGTTTGTAGACAGGCGCATTGTTATCCACCGTCCAAAAACGCTCAATCTCCTCTTCGGGGAGGACCTCGCGATCGGCGCGATCGAAGATGTGAATTGTCTTTGTTCCTTTGATCTGGAGCAGGAAGCTGCATTCACGATCGATGTGATAAGTTGCAACGCGCTTCGGGGAGGTGACGAAGATGAGAGCATCTTCGCGAAGAATTCGAGACTGGAGATCGCGGTCAATTCTCGATTTGATTTTTTCCCATCCACTGCCGAGAAATATTTTGTATTTGGGATCCTTCTGGACGTCTTTGAACAGGAGCCAAGCCCCACAGGTCTCAATTCGCTCCATGGCTTCGAGGACCGAAAACTGCTTTGCGGGCATCTGATCCCAGCGTTGGTCGACCCGGATGTCCTTACCGGCGTCGTAGTAGATGCCGCCTGGTCTGGTCTTTTTCGTTCGATCCGCTAACTCCATGAGTTCGGGGATCTGCAGGAGTGGATGTTCCGCCAGGCTGTGCGTGATCTCGAAGTGTTCGCGATCAAAGCCCCTGCTCATCTGATCACTATCGGTTGTAATCCAGGATTCTTCGAGAAGGTCGTTCGAGATGGTTTGAGTGGACATAAATAGCACATGCTCCCTAGCACGAAGAATCTATTTCTCCGAACTTGCGCACTTTTTAAGAGTTCAACTTTCGATCGAGTCCGTTGAGATCTCCGGGGTACAGGTTATAGCTTTTTCCCAAGAGAATCACTCTAAATCTTCAATTCTTGATGAGGTTTTGTTCCGGGGACATGGATCGGCAGGCAATCCAGTTGATAAGGGTCGATGAGCGTCAGTTCCGTAATGAGCCTTCCATATAAGAACGAAGCTTGGTACATGCCGACTGATGATGAGTCCGAAGTGAAACGCTTCTTGGTTTGAGATCACCATAAGGAGAGGGTCGATTTGGCTCTCTGATGGACTTGCTGTATGCAAAATTGAAAAAGGCAGGGGTTGGAATCATGCGAATTGAACAAAATCAGCTATTGTCCCTTTGGAGCCTTGAGATTCCTCCAGGATGCGATGAAGGCATGGTGCATGTGCGCACATTCCTTGAGGCAGCCGGCGAGTGTGTAAATAATCTTGGTCTCGGGCGGACTAGCGGAAATCTTGCGTCTCTTCTGATCGCCCACAGGACGATGGTGGCTCACAGTGACAGGTGTAGACAGTGCGCGGAAGCCGAGTGGTGAAAGCCTGCTGGTGGTCAACGGAGGTTATGTTTCAATAACTTACATGAGTCCAAAGGCCGGCGCGACATATCGCATAGCACACTGGCACTTGATGGCGTCGACCCTCATCAGCGGCGGCCAGTTGTTGCCGTAGAAAACTCCACCGCCAAGAAAGCGAACAAACCAGGGCCACCGGGTGTCACTGTCGTTATACGCTGCAATATGAAAGCCGAGCCAGCCTCCACCGTGCTCCATGTATTGTTCAAAGGCGGCACGCTGTTGGGGCTTGTGTGGCTTATCATCAAGCCAGATCACCAGTTGATAGTGCGCCAGATTTTCGGCGTTGAGATCGTCTCAGTGGGTTGTGGTGGTGAAGTCGAAGTGGCCGCGTTTCGCCACACGACTGTAGAACACAATTGCCTGATGAGCGAAGTAGACATGATCATGTTCGACTGTCTCTGAATAAAACGCCAGCACATGAAATGCCGGCGGCTGTGCGTGTGCCATGGTCGCGAAAAGTAGAACAAGCCCCAAAAGAGATCTCATCGGCCAGCTGCCCAAAAAATGGAGTTGTGAAACAAGGTCGTAAAGTTGGAATTCTGAAATAGTTCAGCATGGTGCCCCATGAAAATATAGATGTTGCGCGCTTTCACGTGCTCATTCGTCCATACGACAGGATGGTCTCCCATTTTGATCGCTGTTCCCGGCGTGTAGGTATTCTCGTCTACACTTGCCAGAACATGCACATTGGTGCGCGGAGATTGACTCCACGTGTACCATTCCTCATTTTCGATCTTGAACGAGCGTGGGAGACCTTTCATCGCCGGATGAACGCGATCTTCAACCAGTACAGTCCCTGTGACAAAAGTTGGAACGTACTGTGTGAACCTTATATCGCCCATAAAACGCGAAAACCACGGCCACATGGGGAAGCCGTCAAACTCGCCTAGAAGCGTAGCGTGATGAAAGCCTATCCAGCCGATCGTTCCCTGGTCGATCGCCTGCTCGAACGCATTGGTCGCGGCAGGTGTCCAGTTATAGGGCGGATAGTTCAGCTGGATAAAAAGCCTGTACTGTGCGAGAAAAGAATCATTGATAAGCTTGGTGTCTTCAATGTAATCCACGGTGAAGTTGTAAGTTTGTGACTCTTTCTGTAACCACACCTTCGCAGCGTCGACGAAGGGTTTGTGAATGCCGCCTGCTTCAGCGACAGCAACAACTTTGAATGTAGGGGGAACACTTTGTGCCGCAATGCAGCGCGAAAAGAGGAGGAAAAAAACTGCTATGAGAAAGAGCCGAAGAGACGCACAATATCGTTCACAAGTCACGAAGCCCTATCCTTATCATCGACGAATTGCAGAAGCTTCTGTGCTGGATATTACTCTAGCCAAAGGGCTTGTTCCCACAGACAAATCTTAAAAGCCGAGACCCGAGTTGAGCGATGAAGATGGCACGGTGCAGATGCTTCGAACTCACAGTAATCGTCGTGACAATGAGTTTGTCGCTCCGAGCGCAGTCCGGTGGCCCTTCTTCCGGCTTGATCAATCATTCAGGGATTCAGTACAGTCACAAGAATGGCAAGCTGTATGTCGTCGACCCCGATCATGAGGGAATCGCGATCGTCGCGATCAACGGTACTGTAAAGTCACTCCGCACTGGATTGGGACCGGTGTCAATCGTAGTGAATGAGCAAACCGGCCGGGTGTATGTGGTGAACTCCGGCGACAGATCGATCGCACTGGTAGATGGATCAACGGATGCGGTAATTGCGATGGGTAGCGCGGCTGCAAAGCCCTATGCCATTGCCGTTGATGAGGTAAATGACAGGGTCTACGTCTCCAATACATTCAGTGACCTGCTGACGGTAAGACGAACGCCATAAGTAATGTAGAGGCGGGGTCGGCAGATGCGATTCTCGTGGACGCGCGGCGAAATGAAGTGTATTTGCTCGGTTACGAAAGCGATCCGGTGAAGGTGTTGGATGAGCAGACAGGCCCCCCACACAGCTTCCCGCCGGCGCGATGCATCTGTGGGCAATCGCCCAACTGGGATCAGTTCTTTACGTCACGCATGTTCAGGACGCATCCATGGAGGCTATCAATGTTGAGACGCACGCGAGGCAAACGATCGCGACTGGAGCGATGCCGTGCGCGCTTGCAGTTGACGCCGATCGCAATGAGCTCTATGTAACGAATTATGAGGGCTCCTCGGTATCGATCGTCGATGCTCGTGCCGGTACAACGGTCGCGACGGTGATCGTTGGTCGCCATCCGCAGGCCATCGCAGTGGATACGGAGCGACGCCTACTCTATATTGCCGATGCCCAGGACAACTCCGTGAGCATTATCGATACACGAATGCGTCGTGTGTTTAGGAAACTAAAAAATCGATGGCGCGCCGTACGCTCTTTCATTCGATAGCAGGACACACCGGGTCTTCGCCGCAACAGTGGGATCGACTATCGGTTCATGCAAAAACGTCTTTGAGCGACAGGGGGCACCTCTATTCTCCGATCAGGTGAAGCACGATCTCTCGTTTATGAGGTCGTACGCGGTGCTCAAAAAGATAAATGCCTTGCCAAGTGCCCAGTGCGAGCCTGCCATCGATAACCGGTATCGATAGCTGTACCTGAGTTAGTGAAGTCTTCAGATGCGCTGGCATATCGTCGGCCCCTTCGGAGTCGTGGTCGTACGGCCCATCCTCAGGCGCGAGACGATCGAAATAGGCTTCGATGTCGCTGCGCACTGTCGGATCAGCATTCTCCTGGATCAAAAGTGAGGCTGATGTATGTCGGCAGAATATAGTTAGAAGGCCAGTTTGCATTCTCTGTTTGCTGACCCATTCGTTGACAGTCGACGTGACCTCATAGAGTCTTTGGCCACGCGTTGAGATTTCGAGGTTATGCACTGACTGCTTCAATTGTTTGAGCCTCTGTTTTCTCCCTATATGGGATCACATGGGCAGCGAATAAGCCAAGGTGAGCTCGTGCAGAAACAAGACGGCCGCTGTGCGAATGGACATCGCGGCCTTGTGCTGAACGGAAGATAAGCGTTAGGAGCCCTCTTGAGTGATTTTCACGAACACACACTCAATTCGACACCGACCGCCGATCACGCGTAATCCAATTTGTTTTTCGGTGTACCAACCTATTTCGCCGAACTGTGGTTGTCAAATTAGCGAATATTGAAATCGTGAACGATCAGCCGGGTGTCTACCATGACGTGAGGCGTGATGGCGTGAAAGCCCCACATATGGACCCACGCATTTCCTGTCCGAAATGTAAGGAATGACTTCATGACACCTGCAGGAAAAAATGTGAGCAAAACGAAGATGATAGAGACTGCCGCGTGGTAAAGCGAGTCATAGCGCGTCCATGATTCGAAGACATGCATGAGCGGGTAGCTGAGAGCGCCTGCCAAAAAGGCGACCAGGGGAGGGAACAACCGGGCATAGCGCGGCAGCAAAATTGCATAGATAAACATCATGATGGGGAGATCTGTCCCGCATAGATGCAAAACCAGGGAGAGCGCTCCGCCAACCAGCTGCTGACGCGACGTGAGCTGAAAGATGTTGGGGCCGGCGAGCTCATAGGCGCAGCCGATAAGCATCACAATGAGGATGATGAGCGTGTCGTTCCTCCAATTAGCAGATTGCAGATTAAGCGCTTGGGCCGAGTAGCCACGCCATCGAAAGATTAGATACGGAAGAAGTGCGAGGAAGACACCGTTATACGCGGCCCAGGTGTAGACGGCGGCCGGTGACTGGACGTGCGTTGCACCAAAGAGGCAGCCGTTGAGATGTAGCGCTAGACCTTCGCCGAAATAGCGCTGTCCAATGATGCGGCCCACGAACAGCACTACGGCCCCATAGATCCACATGGCCAATGTCTCGTGTAAGGCGATCCTCCGCACCGGAGCACGTTCAGCGAGGTTTAGAAGTGGACGATGCCGTGTCAGGAAGGCGACGATGCTGACGAGAAGGATGATCATGAATAAACCGATGGAGTTGTTAAACACATCAGTTATGGGCGGTATGCCAGCGAGTTCTGGCCTGTCCAGTGGCACGCCCTTACGGCAAAATACGATGGCTACCGCACTGAGCATGCACCAAATACCAGAGCGATCCAGAGGCTTGGCTGACGGACAAAATACTTGATAGGTGACCCTGGGGAATTCGACATTCGTCTTCCTTTCTCAAAATGTGAGCACCTGTTCGAAGGACAGATCTAAACGTCGAACGCGTTGCAAGGAGGTGTTTCTGGATGTCTCGGTAGCATGATCAGTCCGGCCGTCAGCCGGCGAAACTGATTTAACTTTGCAGGTTGGTGATCCTGCGTCGTAGAGCTTCCGCGGAATAATCTTAAACGTAATACGTCCACTGCTACAGAATGTTCCCTGGTAAGGCATGAGAGATATCACGCTCGAACAATTGAGCAATGTTGAGCAAACATGGAAACAAGAATTCGCCTGGAGAGCTGCGATCAGGAAGTTTTCTTATCTCGTTTAATCCGAGATTGAGCCGGCCGTCGCAGAAGGAATCGCAAGGTTCCTCCGTCCTTGTACCCGACTTTTGCGGCAACCTCTTCGATATTTGCATGTGCGGTCTTCAAGAGATGCACTGCCCGTTGAACGCGTTGACTTTGGAAATAAGACATCGAAGATTTCCCCAAAACGCTCTGCAGGCGCCGGGTAAGCATCCTTTTGAGCTTAGGCTGGCCCACGGTCAGCGCATCGGCGCCGACCCACTCCATACTGACTGTTCTCACCAATCGAGATTCACCTGCGATGACAGCTATTCATCATCAGTCTCCCCGCTTAAATGAAACTCCCCTAATAAGAACGCGAGGGAGGATCTGCTTATCTCAGGCTGAAAGCAAAAGGGCAGGCACTCGTAAGAATGTCCGCCCCCGAAACCTCGCAGCAGCTCGAAACTTACTGGAACGCTTTATTCCAGTTCGTCACTAGGTTATTTACGTTCAGCGTACCGATGCCTGTTGCAAAATCCCATCCCTGCTTCGAGTTGTAAGCCTTCTCGTAGTCCGTGCCTGAGACGGACAGCGCGCCAAAGTTCCCCGATGGCCTGTAGCAGTTATACGAGCGGTAGTTATACCAGATGCAGTTCACATCATTGTCGCCCTGCGTCACGTCGTAGAAGGTGCATGAGCTGTCCGCTCCCGTACCCAGCGATGAATTGCACGAGTTGTTGCCTGTCCCGCCATACTCCTGCTTCGCCAACGCGTAGTAAACATAGTTCGGATTCCCCTGCGATGTTCCCGTCGACTGGTTCACCAACGCTTGGATCCCCGCTACGATAGGCGCCGCAAACGATGTGCCACCTGCACCCGACCAGTTCACCGGGTCACCGGTACATGGTGTACCGCCCGTTCCGGCCGCTGGCTGGCTGTAGCAGAACGCATAGTAATGACCCCACACGCCGTTCGCCGCAAACAGCGATACATCCGGAATATCTCTCACGCCGTCCTTCGGATTACCGAACGCACCAGCCTGATAGTTTGGTTTCGCATATCCCTCGCATGTCCCGCCGTTCTCAGGATGAGGACGGAAAATCACAGGATGTCCATAGGCACAGTTGCTTGGCCCACCGCTGCCACTTACTACCGTCTCGAAGTACTCCTCTGCCAGCGGCGAATTGCAGAATCCATTCGCCCCATAGGGCACGTTGTATCCCTCAACGTTGGTAATCAGCGTGCTTGCACAGGAGTCGTTCCACGGAATCTCAGGTATATAAGACTTCGCAGATCCGAAGGTCGCGTTGTTGTTCTTCTTCCAGTACTGAGACACTGTTCCGGAGTATGTGTCGCTAAAGTCCGTGCCGCCGACTGCCACATTGTAGGGCGTTGTCGCAAACCCGCTAGTCGTTATACCGGTGTATGCAAAGTTCCCGTTGGCATCGCAACTTGCCGCGCCCTCGTCTCCAGAAGACACAAACACCGACACTCCCTCTGCCGCTGCCTGCTCGTATGCCTCGTTGAAGCTCGCATTGCCAGCCTGCCCCAGTTCTGCCTCGCACTCGCCATAGCTGATGCTGACGATTGACGGCGGCAAATCCTGATCGATTAGCGTCTGAAGCGCAATCAATCCTCCAAACGTAGTCTCGCTGTCCGCACACGAAGCCAGCACAATCGCTGCATTCGGAGCGGCTGCACTCGCATATTCCGCATCCAGAATTGCCTCTCCATCGTTGCCAATCACATCGCCCGGATCCGTGCAGCCGCCCGGATGAACCTGTGTGAACGTACCCTTGGCGTACTTGGCCAGGCCGAACACACCGCGAAAGGTGTACCAGTCACCCGTCGAATAGACATCGGTGTCCTCAATCACCGTCACCGTCTGTCCCTTGCCCGTAATCCCGTTCTTGTAGACCGGTTCGAAGTTATAGATAGTGTGCAGATCATCTGGCACCACCAGCTGTGTCGCGCTATCCGCAGTGTAGTCAGACTTCACACCATTGGCCGCAACGGTTCTTGCTACAACCGCCTTGGACGCACTATCAATCCGCGCCGAGCTGATACCCTTATTCGCCGGTTTCGGACGGAAGTCGTTCAGTGAAGACACACCAATCACCACATTCGCCAGCGCCGCAGGTATCTGCGGATCTTGCATGTTGGATAGGTGCTTCACACCCGCGACATCGAGCGTGTGCATCTGTGCCTTGAACGCAGAGTTTACCTGTGCCGCCGTTCCAGAGAAGTCGATCACCATCCCGCTGTCCGACACGCGGTTTACCTGGAGGCCATTCTCCTTCAGCCACTTCGTCACAGCCGCGATATCCGCCGGATTCGGTCCATACTCTTCGCCATACTCCTTAGCCGTCAGCCAATGATGAAATGCAGGATTGCTCGGCTCATGCATCGCCTGAATTCGCTCGTTCAATGCCGTCTGCCGATCCTCCGGGCGCGTCAACTGCAGCAGCATGTGGTTCAGCTTCAACCCATCCGCCACCGCACCACGATCATTCTGTGCGTTTGCCTCAGCCCGGAGATTGCCTGGCAAGGTTACCGTCTGCGTCGCCACTACGGGCGAAGTTACCAACAGCTTCGCCGCGGTTGCGCTCTGTGCAAGAGCGGAAGGTATCGGCAGTGCCGCTACCGCTAGAAAGTAAAAAGTGCGGGCTAACTTTCCCTTCAAAAAACAACACGTCATGTGATCGGCCTCGATGGAACAAATCCAGGTTTGCCTGCGACGAGGTTGCAGCGGCGAACCCGTTCGGAAAGAACGCCGCCGTACGAATCGGTCTGTGCCTGGTTCAGCACAAGACAGTTTGGTTGTTCGAGAAAATCTGATGAAAGGTTAGCGCCAGTTTCAAACCAGCGGGAAAATGCAAAGGATAATTTTGGAAGTACCCAAAAGGGTAGTTCGCCATTATGGCCTAAGTGTCGAGCAGCCCCCGCTGGATCGCGATCACCACCGCCTGCGTTCGATCATTTGCATGTAACTTGAGCAGAATCTTTTTGACGTGCATCTTCACCGTGTTGTCGGTCACAAAGAGCAAGTCCGCGATCTCTTTGTTGCTTTTTCCCTGCGAGATCAGCCCTAACACTTCGACCTCTCGATCGCTCAGCTTTCCTGATGTGATGTACTGCGTCAGCTTCTCTGCTGTCTCGGGCGAAAGAGACCGGCCGCCAGCGACCACATGGCGAACCTGTTCGGCCAGTGTTGCTCCATCAATGCCCTTGAGCAGATACCCCTTCACACCGAGACTGATCGCCGTATAAATCGAAGCATCGCCCTGAGCAGAGCTGAGAATGATAATCCGCCCATCCGGATGGATCTTCAGAATAGTACGCACAACGTCAAAACCGCTCTGGTCAGGAAGTCGAAGATCAAGCAGCATTACATCGGGTAGGAGCGCCAGGTACATCTCAATCGCCTGACGGCCATTGGCGGCAAGACCGACGATCTTCATCTGATGGCGTGCGAGTACACCTGCCAGACCCTCGCGCACCATGGGATGGTCGTCAACGATCAGCACCTTGATCGGTCTTACAGCTTCAGCGAGCGGATTCGTCTCCAGAACTGATCTCCTCTTGTGACATTCGACTTCGGCGCCAAGGTCTCCATGGTGACTTCGTTGTTCTTACCTGCAACGTGACCTTTGTTCCCTGGCCCAGCTTACTGTCAATGGTGAGAGCTGCGCCAATGCGCTTTGCATGAGCCTGCATGCCCCGCAGTCCAAAGTGCCCTTCTCTTCCTTGACGTTGTGTGGCTTCGTCGATGCCTTCGCCATCGTCTACAACAATAACCTCGAAAGAGTCTGGAGAAAAAATGATCTTCACCTCGACGTGTTTTGCGTAACCATGTCGAAAGGCGTTGGATAGAGCCTCTCGACAGATACGGTATACCTCGTCACGAACCAGAGGATCGATGGGGCGAGGCTCCCCCGCGGTCGTCAACTCAAAGTCAGGAAGCTCGCTGAGCCTGAACTCAGCTTCTGCATGTCGTAAAACATCGACGAGGCTATACTCCACCACCGCAGTCGAATGAAGATTCGAAACCATGTTGCGGTTACGCGCTATGCTTCCACGCACCCGGTCGGCCAGTGTGCTGAGCGACGTGGAAGCCGTCTCTGGTTGATCGTTCAGTTGAAAACCCAACAACTCGAGCTGAAACGCTACTCCGATCATGTCCTGAATGACAGTGTCATGGATCTGGTAAGCAATGCGTTCGCGCTCCGCAGCTCGTTCTTGAAAGCGAAGGCTGAGGCGCTCTGCCCGGAGGCGCGTTCTCCTACGCGTCACCTCAACTGCGATGCCCACGAGCACAAAAGCCAGCAATGCCCGAAACCATCCTGTCTGCCAGAAGAACGGTTCCAGCTTGAGTGCAGCAGTAGCAGCCACTCCGTTCGAGACACCTTCACGATTCGTGGCAACGACCTGAAATGTATAACTGCCTGGCGGCAGACCAGTGTAGGAGACAACACGTTCTGTTCCAGCGTCGATCCACTGCCGATCCCATCCCTCAAGTCGATAGCGAAATCGAATTTGTTCGGGAGCAGTATCGGAAGGGGCGGTGTAGGCAAAAGTGATGCGATGCAGTCCCGGAGAGATCGTAGTTATATCCGCGCCAAGATGTTGATCATCGACTTGGATGTAGTCGAGCACAGCTTGCACGCTTGGGTCTGGGGGGTGTGGGTTCACAACAGCGATTCCGTTCACCGTAGCAAACCAGATGCGCCCATCGCGTGATCGAATGGCTGTCACCTGGTTGAGAGGAAGTACGTCATTGCTTTTAAGTCCGTCGGCCTGGTCAAATGTCTCGGGGATGATGTGGTCAAGCTTCCCTTCTGCAAAAGCCATCCACTGTTTGCGCCTCAGGCATGCAATGCTCCGCGGAGTGACGACCCAGAGATTTTCCTCCGCATCTGACACAACGTCCAGCACGAAACTACCCGGCAACCCCTCGG
>CAZZZG010000041.1:0-32404 GCA_964658525.1 uncultured Edaphobacter sp. | reverse complement strand
GTCGAGCATAGGCCCTCCCAACCAGAAACTTTACCAGTTGCGGCAGTACCAATCGCAAACGCCGCAATGGCTTGCAACCAATACGCCGCGTACCTCTTATTCACTATCGTCGCCAACGACGATAGTGTAATCCTCATCGCCCAGAGAGCCTTCAATCCTGCTCAGCCATCCCAGGGAACGGCTCACCGGCCAAACCGTCCACAACGCGGGAACCGCCCCCGATTCGAACTCACAGACCAGAACAATCTTCGGTTCTGAGGTCCGGAGCGAAATCAGTTGCGAGGAGGGAATATCTTGGCGATAGATCTCGACGTGATTGGCATCCTGCACCCCGACATACCAAAGTTCAGGATCCTCGAATGCCGCAGCCTGCAGAGCCCCGCGATCAAACGTAATTCGAACCATCCAGGGAAAGATCTGTTCGGTCCAGTCAACAGCCGCCTCAGGATTGGGTGGCTCTCCGCATCGCACCGTGTAATCCTGCGCCTTTCGCAGCTTCAACGAGAGTCCGGCATAGGCCTCATAGTCCTCCAGGCTCCGTTCCGAACCAAGTCCATAGCTGTCCACTGGCTGCCCCGAGAGCAGCCTCCTCACCTTGTCCCTGCTCCGCAAATCCAGTTCCTGCCACGACCGGCCAGCAATGTTCTCCTCAACGTGATCGCCCCAGTGCTTGGGAGCTTTTGGCCTGCCGTAGTCATGCCAGACGATAGTCTCTTGCGGATGAAACAGGTCATATCCGCTTGTGAAGGCACGCAGTGTCATGGCTGCTTCCTCCCCCAGAAAATACAGTTCAGGATCGTACCCAATCTCATCCACAAAACCACCCTGCGCAAACAGGAAACCCGCAGACAGAAAACGCGCTCGTCGCGGCCTCGTCAAATTCCGCCAGTCTGCGATCGCCATCGGCTTCATATGTGGAATGCCATCCGCCGTAAATCCCTGAAACGCCATCTGCAGCGGCCCCTCGATCAGCATTTCGTCTCCGCCGGGGGTAAAAGGTGCAGCGTAGGTACTCAGAATCGGCTTGGCGCTATTCGTCTGCTTCATCTCGTCGATCAGCTTTACATCCCATTCCCACGCAAAGCGGCAATGTGAATCGACCTGCAGAAACCAGTCCTCACCACGCCAGAGTTTCATTACTTCAGACCGGGCCCAGCAGGCTCCCCGGCTCTGGCGCCAGTCAATCGCCAGAATCCTGAAGCAATCGTCGTTACGAAGCGGCAGCGTATCTGACAGCGGATCATGCTGCCAGCAGATCCCAAACCGAAGTCGCTCAGGATGCTTTGCTTTGACAATGCAGTCTTCAATAGTAGGAATCAGTTGCGGATCGCGATACGCTGCGATCGACACAAAAATCAGGTTGTTCGCCTCGTTCAAACCAGACCTCTCGCTCGATCAGGCTAACAGGCTCTCCGAGTGAGCAACCAGTAAACCCCGTCTCCCCCTTTCGTCCTATTTGCCCTAAGTCGCCGAACCAAGCAGACTAAAGACAGACAATGGCAATCTCCACGAAACGGGTCCTGATCTATCGCCTCGGCAGCCTCGGCGACACTCTCATCGCACTACCGGCCCTCCATCTCATTGCCCGTGCCTTTCCGCAGGCCGAACGCCGCATGCTGACCAACTTCCCCGTCAGCGTCAAAGCCCCAGCCGCCGCAGCCATCCTGGAAAACAGCAATCTCGTACACGGCTACTTCCGCTACGTCGTCGGCATGCGCAGCCCACGTGAACTTATCTCCCTCTGGTGGCAGCTCCTTCGGTGGCAGCCGCAGGTCTTGGTCTACGTCGGGTCTGCCCGGGGAGTAGAGTCAGCCCGTCGCGACGCAAAGTTCTTCCGTCTATGCGGAATAAGACATCTCATCGGCATTCCCCTCACCGAAGACATGCAGCAGAACCGACGCGAGCAGCAAACCCAGACCCTCGAGCCCGAAGGAGCGCGTCTCACCCGTAATCTGGCGGAGCTAGGCGACGCCCACCTCGACGATCCCGCAAGTTGGGACCTCCGCCTCACCGCCGAGGAGCATGCCTGCGCCAAAGAAGCTCTTGCCGCCGCCGAAGGCATGCCTGTCATCGCAGTCAGTGTTGGCACCAAGGTACAGTCGAAGGACTGGGGTCGCGAAAATTGGCGAGCACTCCTGCATCACCTCGCCCCCCTGTACCCCAACCACGCTCTAGCTCTCTGCGGAGCCCCCGAAGAGGCCGAAGCCAGCGACTTTGCGGCGTCCGGCTGGAACCAAACCTCCTCCACCCCCGTCATCAATCTTTGCGGCCTCCTCACCCCGCGCGAGAGCGCAGCCGTCTTTGCCAAGGCCCGCATCTTTATCGGCCACGACAGCGGTCCCATGCACCTCGCCGCAGCCGTTCAAACTCCGTGTGTTGCTATCTTCGCTGCCCGCAATAAGCCTCGCGTCTGGTTCCCCTACGGCAGGCAACACCGCATTGTCTACCACCAGACCGATTGCTGGGGCTGCGGCCTGGAGACCTGCATCATTGAAAAAAAGAGATGCCTGACTTCCATCACGGTGGACGAGGTTATCACCGAGGTTCGCGCCGTCCTCGGCTAACCCCGAAGAACGCAGCTTTCCTCAAAGATGCGATGATGTTCGCGGGAGATCTTTTCGTTCATGCTGCCCGAACTTCACTCGATTCTGAACCTGCTTGAGGGCGGCTTCAGTCAACTCAAAGTATTGGTAATTGGTGACATCATGCTCGACCGCTACATCCATGGCGAGGTCGAGCGCATCTCTCCAGAGGCCCCGGTTCCGGTCATCCGCCACGCCCAACGGTACGAGCGCGCTGGCGGAGCTGCCAACGTAGCCATGAACATCGCGGGCCTCGGCTGTCAGACCTTCCTGGCGGGTTTCTGGGGAAGCGACGCTGAGCAGGCAGAATTAGCCGCAATCCTCGATCACGCCAGAATTGACACTGTCGGCGTCGTCTCAAGTTCGCTCCCCACCATCTCCAAAACCCGTATCGTCGGCCGCATGCAGCAGCTTCTCCGCCTGGACATAGAGAGCCGCGATCCCTTTCCCGCCGCCGAAGCCGAGCGCCTTCAGGAACGTGCGACCGAGCTCGTCACTAAGGTCCACGCCGTTATCCTCTCCGACTACGCCAAAGGCGCTCTCACGCGTGCACTCTGTGAAGCTGTCGTCCGCGCCGCACGCAGCGCCGGCATTCCCGTCTTCGTCGACCCCAAGACCCCCGACTTCAGCAAATACTCCGGCGCCACCACCGTGTGTCCGAATCTAGGCGAACTCTCAATAGCAACCGGCATTCCATCGCATCACACGGAAGAACTCCTCAGCGCCGGACGAGATCTGGTCGCCGAACACGACTTCCAGTTCCTTACTGTCACCATGAGTGAAAAGGGAATCAGCGTGCTCCGCACTCCTTCAGCGAACGAACCCGGGATCTATCATTCTCCCGCCCGGGCCAGAGAGGTCTTCGACGTCTCAGGAGCCGGCGACACAGTCATCGCAACCCTGACAGCCTGCATCGCCGGCGGCCTGAAGATCGAGACCTCGGTGGAGCTTGCCAACCTCGCCGCAGGGATCGTGGTCAGCAAGGTCGGTACCGTACCCATCGCAGCTCACGAGTTGGTCGCCGTCCTCACCCCCAGCTCAGGAGTCACTGCGGGTGAAAAGATCCTCGACCTCGAGCGCCTCAAACTACGCGTCGCCGAGTGGCGCTCCTCCGGCGAGACCATCGTCTTCACTAACGGATGTTTCGACCTCCTCCACGTCGGTCATATCACACTGCTCGAAGACTGTCGCCGATTTGGATCTAAGCTCGTTCTCGGCCTCAACGCCGATGTATCCGTCTGCCGGCTCAAGGGCCCGACCCGCCCCATCGTCTCAGAACGCGAGCGCGCCCGCGTCATGGCCGCCCTCGCCTCAGTGGATGCAGTCGTTCTCTTCGAAGAGGACACGCCGCTTGAACTCATCCGCGCCCTGAAGCCCAACGTGCTCGTAAAAGGCGGCGACTACACCATCGAAACCGTAGTCGGACACGAGGAGGTAATCGCAAGCGGCGGCCGAGTCGAGATCGTTCCCACCGTAGAAGGCTTCTCGACCACTAACATCGTAAAAAAGCTCACAGCGACCTCCGCCGTGAACGAGGAGACCCAGAAGTGATCATCGTTACTGGTGGAGCAGGCTTCATCGGCAGCAACCTAATCCAACAACTGAATCAAATAGGCGAGCGCAACATCCTGCTGGTCGACAACTTCGCCCCCGCCCCAAACCTCACCGGCCAGAAGTTCCTCAACCTCGCGGGCGCAGAATACGCTGACTACATGGACAAGCGCGAGTTCCGCGCCGCTCTCAAAGCTGGCGACTTCGAGAACACCAGAATCCGCGCCATTCTCCATCAGGGCGCCTGTTCCAACACCCTCGAGGACGATGGCCGCTACATGCTGGATAACAACTTCACCTACTCCAAGGAACTGCTGCACTTCGCCCTCGACCGCAAGATCCCCCTTGTCTACGCCTCCACCGCCGCAGTCTACGGCGCCAGCACCGGCTTCACCGAACTCCCCGCTAACGAGCGTCCCCTCAACATCTACGGCTACTCCAAACTCGTCTTCGACAACTACGTCCGCCGCCATCTTCACGACATGAAGTGCACCGTCGCAGGCCTGCGCTACTTCAACGTCTACGGCCCACGCGAGCAGCACAAAGGCCGCATGGCCAGCGTCATCCACCACTTCACTCGCGAGCTCAAAGACACCGGCACCATCCGCATGTTCGAAGGCTCAGGTGGCTACGCCGACGGTGAACAACGCCGCGACTTCGTCTTTGTCAAAGACCTCGCCCGCATCAACATGTTCTTCGCGGGCCTGCTCCCCGACAGCCCCAAGAGGCCCATGCACGTTGTCGTCAACGCTGGCACCGGCCAGGCCCGAACCTTCAAAGCAGTTGCCGAAGCCCTCATGCAGGTCCACGGGCAGGGAAAAATCGAGTACGTCCCTTTTCCGGGCGATCTCAAAAATCGCTACCAGCACTACACCCAGGCCGACATCTCCGGCCTCCGCGCCGCAGGCTACACCGCGCCCTTCACGACACTCGAAGATGGCATAAAACAAACCTTTGCCGAAGAACCCGCCGTTTAAATAGTTCTACGCGGTCCCCCAAAAAAGAAGTACTCTAACTGTTCCTAACCGACCACAGGAGCCGCCGTGACTGATCCGCATCGGGACCCTTCCATTCTCTGCATCAGTACCTACGAAAAAGGTCAGCGTTTTCTCAAAGAGGCTGCCCGCCTTGGCGCGAACGTCCTCCTGCTCACTGTCGACAAGCTTGAACACGCAGACTGGCCCCGCGAATCTCTCGCCAAACTCATCACCATGCCGGAGAATCTCACTCCCGCTCAAGTCCTCAACACCGTCACATATCTCGCACGCACAAACCGCATCGACCGCATCGTCGCCCTAGACGAGTTCGACCTCGAGGTTGCCGCACTCCTGCGTGAGCACATGCGTTTGCCCGGAATGGGCGAATCGCTCAACCGAAATTTCCGTGACAAACTCGCCATGCGCGTCACTGCGAAACAAAAAGGTGTCCCCGTCCCTGAGTTCACCGGCGTCTTCAACTACGACGACCTCCACAGCTTCCTCCGTAACGTACCCGGACCGTGGTTGTTGAAGCCTCGCACCAACGCCTCCGCCATCGGCATCCGCAAAATCGAGTCGCCAGACGACCTCTGGCCCATCCTCGACCAACTCGGTGACCTCCAGTCACACTACGTCCTCGAACGTTTCGTCCCCGGTGAAATCTTTCATGTCGAAGGCGTCACCTGGAACGGCAAGGTTCTATTCGGTGCCCCCCACAAATACGGCAAGCCCCCTATGCAGACCATGCATCAAGGCGGCATCTTCAGCACCCGCCCCCTCGACAGGGAATCGATCGATGCTCTCTCTCTCAATACCATCCACAAACAGGTGATCGAGTCACTCGGTCTCGTCTCCGGCGTCACCCACACCGAGTTCATCAAGTCTGACTCCGACGGGAGCTTCTACTTCCTCGAAACTGCAGCACGCGTCGGCGGCGCTCACATAGCCGACGTTGTCGAGTTCGCCTCCGGCATCAATCCGTGGGTCGAGTGGGCAAGACTAGAAGTTGCCACTCTCCTCGGCATGGAATACACGCTGCCAAATCTGAACTACGAGTACGCTGGCAGCGTCATCTGCCTTGCCCGGCAAGAGCATCCCGACACCAGCAGCTACGACGCACCCGAGGTCGTCCAACGTCTCGAACGCCATCATCACGCCGGCCTCATCCTGCGTGCCGACACCGCCGACCGCATCGAAAACTTAATCGCGGAGTACACAGGCCGCTTTCTCGAAGACTTCTGCGCGGTTGTCCCCCCTCCGGACAAACCGACAGCATAGAACCCTCACCTGAACCGGCGTGGCAGCTAATGCCTCTATATAATTGATTATAAATTTTTTATGGTGAGAGCGCTGGGGCTCGAACCCAGGACCAACGCCTTAAAAGGGCGATGCTCTACCAACTGAGCTACGCTCTCAAACCACACTACCAAGTTAGCACATTTACCCACATGAAAATCGCTCTCAGCCACCGCCAAAGCAAGCTGCTAGTATCTTTTGCCTTTGCGGTGAAGCACAAAGACAACTCCATCCGGAATACTGTTTCTAACCCCTCCTCACAAGTACGCACACGACATGCAGTCAGTTGCGCTTATTCTTGATCGAACCCAATGAGTTTCATTGTGGGACGACCGTCACATTCGTTGGTGTTTAGCCTCGATCGATGCAGAAAACCCGCGCCAATATTGGCTTCTCACACTTAAGTCGCACAACGGTTTCATTGACTTGGGGTAATACCCACAGTAGCCTCAGGCTATTGCATAGCAACAGGTGCAATTGATCTCCATTGAGCTGGCAGCGAACCGGCGCAGCTCAAATCGAAGAAGCGGTTTCACCAACATATAGGACCAAGAGCTATGGACTCTCAGGGCACCGACAAGACCACCGACAAGGTCGAGGATCTCCCCGTATCGGAAACACCTGAAGATGTGGCAGTACTTTATTCCTGGGCAAACCTGCACGGAGCGAAGTATCGCGATTTCTCCGCTTCACGTCGCGAGTATCGCGCGCAGTTAAGACAGCGCGCTGCTGAGCAGGTAAAAGAACAAGCTCTACTCGCTCAAGCCGAGGCGGAAGACGCCGCCACGTCGGCAGAGATCGTCGCTCGTCACGCGACAAAGGCTGCGCTCAACCCCCAGACTGACGACTCCGACTCCACCAGACGACGCGCTCTGCGCGAGGCCGAAGAGGCCGCCAAGACAGCTTCAGCCGAACGACTCGAAGCAGCGCGAAGGGCCGAGGTTGCTGCATTGGCCGAAGCAACTGCCCGACGGGAAGAACGCGAAATCGCAGAGGCTCACGCCTCGGCCCAGCGCCAGGCCGCCAGGTATGCAGACTCGGAGATTCGACGAAAAGCGGCCGCTGGCGGCCCCGAAATTCCAGGCCGAATCTCGGACCCCTACGTGCCCCATGCGCAGCCCTCAACTGCAAGCCCAGCCTTAGAGGCCGCCGTCCGCCAACCCGCCGCCTCGACACAGCAATCGCCGATGAGCAATGATCGAACCGAACCCGAGCCGAGGGTCTCTGTGCAAAATATGACCCCACGCCGCCCCCAGGGCTATCGCCCCGATGAGGCATCCGGCGTCCGCCAGATTTATCGCGGCCCAGATGACTCTCGAGCCGAGTACACTACTTTTGATCCACTCAGACATTTGATTCCAACACAAAGTCGTACCGCGCCTGCACCTCCTTTATCCCAGGATATGAAGCCCATCTCCGAACAGCCCGGTATTCAGCCTATTTCGGCGTCAGTCGAAGGTCCGACTGAGCTCACAGGGCAACGTCGCGCCGATCCTCAACCGCGAGCGGAGGTCCGTACAACTCAAACTGAACCCCTCCCCGCATCGGGCACAACGGACTCCGAATCCTCAGCTTCGACTTCCAAAGATCGCTCGAATCCCGCGGCCGATGCGCTCCTCGATTCCACCCGGGAATCGTCACAGTCAACATTCGCCCCCCCTCGGCTGTCCGGGGCTTTTCGGTCCGCACCGCCCCTCTCTTCAAATCCTGCAAGACCCGTTTCGCCGTTCTCGCAAGCGCTGGTACCTTCGGATTCCAGCCGCGGTCGCCGGGCCCAGGATGACTTCGACTATCAACAGCCACAAAATCAGCCAGAACTACCGCGTCGCAACCCGACGGAGTCGTCACCCGAGCCGGTACCTTTAGCTTCTGCGCGACCCGCGTTTCAGTCAGATCCAGCCGGCCCTGCGTGGCTCTACTCCCCGCCTGCTCAACCAGCCTCTGCAAAGCCGCTCACGCCGACGCCCGCACCACCTTCTCAGTCCTCCGTAGCCGATACTCTTCAACACTCCAGAGAGCGGGTTGCCGCCCGTTGGTACGCACTCAAGGGCGTGTTCGAGCAGCCCGGCCAAGACCAGCCCGAGGCCGCGCCCGTACGTCAGAAGGAAACCCGCACCCCCGTCCTCGCCGTCTTCTCTCTCGCAGGTGGAGTCGGCAAGACCAGCCTCGTCGCAACCGTAGGTCGTGCTCTGTCCTCCATGGGCGAAAAGGTTCTCCTCACTGACACCACCTCTCATGGCTTGCTGCCGTTCTACTTCGGTGCCAGCGAACTCCGCCACGGAACCGTCCGTACCTTCTCGCCCCCAAGCGGCAGCACCGACGCTCCCATCTACCTCGTCAGTTACGACGTCGACCACAAGACAACCAGTGAGGACGCGCAGGAACTGCTCGCCGAGGACATCATCAACAACGGCCGCGGAGCCCACCGCATTCTGCTCGATCTCACCGTCGGTTCCAGCTGGATCGTCCGTCGCATGTCTCGTATGAGCCCGACCATTCTCGTTCCTGTTGCGCCCGACATGAACTCGGTCATCAGCCTCCAGACCGTCGAGAAGTTTTTCAGTGGCGTCAATGACGGAGACGGGCGCCCCCTGCAGCCCTTTTACGTGCTCAATCAATTCGACACCTCGCTGCCGCTGCACCTCGACGTTCGCGAGGTCATGCGTCGGCAGTTAGGAGATCGCCTCCTACCCTTTGTGATTCGCCGCGCGCAGTCAGTCAGCGAAGCCCTCGCCGAGGGCATGACCGTAGTCGACTACGCGCCCGATGCTCCCGTCGCCGAGGACTACCTGAACGTCGCCACATGGCTCCGCACCGTTGCCGCGCCCGCTACGGCAGGCTTCCGCAACGTTCGTTGGAGCGAACGATGAGGGAGGCTCCTCTCTTCGATCCATTCCAATCTGGTGACGGACTCTTCTACAAGGCACTTCGCTTTTTCATCCTGTTCAGTGGAATATTTTTACTAGCGTTCACCGGTATCCTGGAGCTCACCTGGCCCCAGCAGATCGTTCTGGGTATCCTCACCGTAGCCCTGGTCATCTGGGCAGATCACAGCTCCGGCTCGTACCTGGTTACGCTGACGTTGATGCTCGCTTCGATGTTCTCCACCTTCCGTTACGGCTTCTGGAGAATCTCCACCACCATAAAATTCTTTCGCGACCCCGGCTCAACATGGAGCATTCTCGACGGCTTCTTCATCTGCCTCCTGCTCTTCGCCGAGATCTACGCATTTGTCGTCCTCTTCCTCGGTTACTTCCAAACGCTCTGGCCGCTGCGCCGCACCCCGGTCTCTCTACCCGACAACATCGACCAGTGGCCCGCCGTCGATCTCCTCATTCCCACCTACAACGAGCCGCTTAGCGTCGTGAAGTACACCGCCCTTGCCGCCATGAACATCGACTGGCCCGCCGACCGGCTCAACGTCTACCTGCTCGACGACGGAAGGCGCGAAGAGTTTCGCCAGTTCGCCCAAGAGGCCGCCATCGGTTACATGACTCGCGAGGATAACGAGCACGCCAAGGCCGGCAACATCAATCACGCCCTGTCTCAACTCAATGCTCCCTACGTCGTGGTCTTCGATTGCGATCACGTTCCAACCCGAAGCTTCCTGCAGATCACCATGGGCTGGTTCCTGCGCGACAAAAAGCTCGGGATGCTGCAGACCCCCCATCACTTCTATTCGCCCGATCCCTTCGAGCGCAATCTCGACCAGTTTCGTACGATCCCCAACGAAGGCGAGCTCTTCAACGGAATCGTTCAGGATGGCAACGACTTCTGGAACGCGACCTTCTTCTGCGGATCCTGCGCCGTTCTTCGCCGCTCAGCCCTCGACGAGATCGGCGGCATCGCCGTCGAAACCGTAACCGAGGACGCGCACACCTCGCTCCGCATGCAGACCCACGGCTGGAACACCGCCTACATCAACATCCCGCAGGCCGCCGGCCTCGCCACCGAACGCCTAAGCGGTCACATCCGGCAGCGCATCCGCTGGGCACGCGGCATGGTCCAGATCCTGCGCACCGAAAATCCCCTCTTCGCCCACGGACTCAGCGTGGCCCAGCGTCTCTGCTACTTCAACGCAATGACGCACTTCCTCTACGCTCTGCCACGCCTCATCTTCCTCACCGCACCCCTCGTCTATCTCATCTTCGGACACGTCAATCTACCCGGTTACTGGTTGCTCATCTTCGCCTACGCCCTTCCACATCTGGTTCTAGCGAACATCGCTAACTCCCGCATTCAGGGCCAACATCGCCACTCTTTCTGGAACCAGATCTACGAGACAGTCCTCGCACCCTACATCTTTCTCCCCACTCTTTTCGCGTTCATCAATCCCAGGTTCGGCAACTTCGACGTAACCGCAAAAGGCGGCATCGTCACTCGAAGATTCTTCGACGCTCGCATGGCGCAGCCCTTCCTGTTTCTCACCGCGATCAATGCCTTCGGAATCCTCTGCGCCATCCCTCGGTTCATCGAATTTCCCGGTGCAGGAACACCCTCGCCATTGCATTTCATCGCCGACATGTACGACGGCGGCCATCCCGGCACCATCCTGATGAACCTCCTCTGGGCCTCGTTCAACATGGTGATTCTCGGCGTCGCCACCTCCGTCGCATGGGAGAGCCGCCAGCTCCGTCAGGCCGTCCGCCTTCCCATGTCGGTCCCCGCCGACGTCGAACTTGCCAATGGAACCATCGTCCGTGGCGTCACCAGCGACATGTCCAGCGGCGGTCTTATGGTTCGCATCGAGCGCGCCTTCATCGCCACC
The DNA here is from genome assembly GCA_964658525.1 of uncultured Edaphobacter sp. Classification (GTDB taxonomy): domain Bacteria; phylum Acidobacteriota; class Terriglobia; order Terriglobales; family Acidobacteriaceae; genus Edaphobacter. Next base: position 21,230 of record CAZZZG010000041.1, on the reverse strand, counting down.
ACCGGCGACTCCGTCAAGCTCACCCTCCCGGTTCTAGACGGCAAAACGACCTTACCTGCAACGCTGGTCGGCATCGAAGGGAACACGCTCCGCGCCCAGTTCGACCCGCTCACCCTGAGGGAAGAAGAAGCTCTCACCATGGTGCTCTACTCTCGCGCCGATACGTGGCTTGGCTGGGGAGAGTCGCGCGAGGCGGACCAGCCTCTCACCAGCCTCCGCCGCATCGTTCAACTCGCCGGCCAGGGCTTTCTGCGAACCTTCCGCAGTGGATCGAAGTCTAAGGAGATAACTCCAAACGGAAAGTTAACCACCAGCGTCGTGCCGCTTCTTGCATTGGCTATCCTGTTCTGCTCTCCCGCTCTGTCGGCACAGATTCATCCGCTCCACTCCGCACACTTGCTGCTACAGAACGACGCCGCTACCCCGCCTCCCGCCCAAGCCGCCCCTCAAGCTCAGGCTCCCGCACCCGCTCCTGCCGCGACGCCAACCCCCGGCACTCCAGCAACCCAGAATCCCAATTCAGCCGAAAACCCGCAGTCAACCCAAACCCCGGCTCCGGCAAAGCCATTTCTCTCCTACAAGGCCTACGCAGCTCGACTCGCCGCTGCACAAGCTGCAGCCGCTCTGCCACCCGACACCTTCGACAACGTCATCCACCTCTCCGATCTTGGCGCGCCCCGAACCATCATCATGCAGGGTGTCGATACCTTCAACACGCTTCACTTTTCCCTACCCCAGACGCAGACTCCCAAGACTGCAACCCTGCATCTCCGCTATCACTTCTCTCCTGGCCTCATCCCATCGCAAAGTCATCTTAAGCTGAGCTTGAACGGAACCTACTTCGCAACGCTCTCCGCCGTGACGCACGACATCCCCCAGACACCCACATCAACCAAGCCGGTGCCTGATCCCGGCAACGACCTCCTCGAATCAACCATAACTCTCCCCGTCGATGCGCTTACCCGCGACAACAAACTCACCATCGAGTTCGTGGGACACTACGCCGCGCAGTGCGAAGACCCATCTCACTCCACCCTCTGGGCCCATATTGACAACGACTCGACCCTCGAAGTCGCCGGATCGCTGACTCCGCTGCATGACGACCTCAAGCTCCTCCCGGCACCGTTCTATGAGCCTCAGGTCAATCATCCCGTCATTCCCATCGTCTTCCTCGGCCAGCCCTCACAGAAAGCTCTTCAGGCTGCCGGCATCGTAGCTTCATGGTTTGGCATCCTCGCAGACTCACGCACCATTCGCTTCCCCATCTCAGTCGGCACCATACCCACCGGCAACGCCATCGTCATCGGCCAGAGTGGAGCGTCGTTTCCAGCAGCTCTCCAGATCAACTCCATCGCCGGACCCACCATCGTCATGCGAACCAATCCATCGGACCCTTACTCGAAGGTTCTCGTCCTGACTGGTGAAACCGACGCCGACGTCCTCAATGCAGCCTTGGCACTTGTCCTTCAGCGCAATCTCCTAACCGGCGATCGCGTCCGCATTCCCGAAATCAAACCACCCGCCCCTCGCGAAGCCGATGACGCACCACGTTGGCTCAGCACCGACAGAAACATCCCCATCGGCGATCTCCTCCAAACCGCAAATCTTCAGACCGACGGCACGGATCCCATCGCTCTCTATCTCCGTCTGCCGCCCGACCTCTTCTACGGCACACGTCAGAACCTCGGCTTTCACGTCGCCTACCGATATAACGGCGTTCCTCTCTCCGACGACAGCTCGCTCCAGGTCTATCTCAACGATGCCTACGTCAACTCAACCCCGCTCTCGCACAACGACAAGCCCACTCCAGAGCGCATCGTTCCGTTCCCAGTCTCTGACCTGCGTCCGTTCTCGAACTCCGTCCTGTTGCGCTTCTTCTTCCAACTCGCCAGGAAGCCCGACTGCCCGGAAGTCGGCCTCACCAACCTTCAGGGCTCTATCCTCAAAGACTCCTACCTCGACCTCAAGGACATCCCTCACTTAGCCGTCCTGCCGAACCTCGAGATCTTCGCCAATGCAGGCTATCCCTTCACTCGCAAAGCCGACCTCTCCGACACCGCAGTCGTTCTGCCCGACACCCCGAGTACCGACGAAATCGAGCTCTTCCTTACCCTGATGTCTCACTTCGGCGCGCAGACCGGTTATCCCGTTCTCAACGTCACCGTCACCAACCCCGAAGGCATGAAGCCCGACGCCCACAAGGACTACCTCGTCCTCGGCACCGTCGACGATCAGTCCGCCATCAACCGACTCAACCCCTCGCTTCCCGTCAGCGTGGACGGCAGCGGCCTTCACATCCAGGACACGCAGGACTTCTTCACGCAACTCCAGCACGCCTGGTGGAAGGTCCGCAGCTCCGACCACGTCCAGTCCGGCCAACTCGAAACCGCAGGCGGCATCCCCGACGCGCTCATCGAAGGCGTCGAGTGGCCCAGCGGATCCAAGCAGTCGGTCGTCGTCGTCGCTCTCCGCGACAAGAGCGTCGTTCCGAACTTCCTCTCCACCTTCCTCCAGACCTCTCAGTCCTCCGACATCTCACAATCCGTCAGCGTCCTCCACGGCTCGCACTTCTCCTCCTATCGCATCGGCAACGACGTCTACCGCGTTGGTTCGCTCTCTCTCTGGCTCCAACTCAACATGCTCTTCGCCGACTATCAGTGGCTCATGGTGATCTCCACCCTGGTCGTCTGTTTCCTCCTCGCCGTCATCCTTCGTTCCGCTCTTCGCCGACGAGCACGCGCCCGCCTGCAGGGAACCAGTTACACTCACTCCGCCTGACCCCCTCACACTCCAAGACCCCAATGCTGAAGCGGGAATATCCCCCATTCGACGTACCGGGCCCAACTCTGAATTTTCTTGAACTGCCAGTCACTCCCACGTATAACTCTCAAACATACACAAATCCTGTCACGCAGCCGGAAGTCTCTCCTCCGACGATGGGGCCACTAGTGTATCGAACACCCATGAACCTACGAACGAATCCGCAAGCCGAGCAACTGCGCACATCATCCCTGTATCTCTCAGTCACCCTTCTCCTGGTCAGCGCTCTACCCGCACTCGCCTCCAAGCCCGACAGTGTTCCCGACTGGGTCCGCTCAGCCGCGCAGCAGAAGCTTCCACAATACCCACCCAACACCAACGCAGTTGTCCTTCTCGAAGACACCACCTATACAGTTGCTCCCGACGGCAGCGCCACCGAACACTTCCGCAGTGTCGTCAAAATCCTGCGCCCGCAAGGCCGCGACGAGGGCATCATCGGCGTCCCCTTCGACAAGGACACCAGGATTCTCTCCATGCACGTCTGGAGCATCGGCCCTGATGGACACGAGTACGCTGTCAAAGACAACGAGATGGTCGAGCTCGGCTACCCGAATCAGGGCAGTCTCTTCGAAGATCTGAAAATCAAAGCAGTCAACGCGCCTGCCCGCGACCCCGGCGGCGTCGTAGCCTACGAGTACGAGCAGCGCACCCATCCCTTCCTCACAGAAAAGACCTGGTTCTTTCAAAGCCAACTCCCCCGGCTCAACCAGAGCTTCACCCTCGAACTGCCTCCCGGATTCAGTCACGGTACGGTCTGGGCTCATAGCAAAGAGACCGCTGCCATCGACCTCGAACATCAGCGCTGGCGTTGGGAGATGAAAGACACTCCCCCCATCGATCTCGATCAAGTCGAGCTACGCCCATCGGAGTTTTCCCTGGAGGGTCGCATGACAGTCCACTACGCCGGACCGACCCTTCCAGCACCAACCGAAGGCACCTGGCAGAGCATCGGCGAGTGGTACCAGACCCTCTCAAAGGGTCGCCTCGTCGCCACACCCGAGATCGCCGCCAAAGCCAAAGAGCTCGCCGGCGACAAGACCGATTTCTACGACAAGACCGAAACCATCGCAGAGTTCGTCCAGAAACAGATTCGCTACTTCGTCATCGAGATGGGCATTGGCGGCTACCAACCGCACTACGCCGCCGACATCTTCCGCAACCGCTACGGAGACTGCAAAGACAAAGCCACCCTGCTCGTCTCGATGCTCTCCACCGTTGGTGTTCACGGAGCGTTAGTCATGGTTGACGATCGTCGCGGAGTCGTCGACCCTGACGCCCCTTCCATCGTCGGCGACCACATGATCGCCGCCATCGAAATCCCGAAGGACTACAACTCGCCGAAGCTTCGCAGCGTAGTTACTTCAAAGTCCGGCCGCCGCTATCTCATCTTCGACCCCACCTGGGAAAAGACCGCCTTTGGTCAACTGGAGAATAACCTTCAGGGTGGCTACGGAGTCCTTATGGAAGGCCACGACAGCCAGATCATCCGCTTTCCGGTCCTTCCACCCGATCTCAACACAGTTCGCCGTACAGCCGTCTTCCAATTGCAGCCCGACGGTTCGCTCAAAGGGACCGTCACCGAGAAACGATTCGGTGACCTCTCTGAACACCGCCGCGACCTGTATACCAGCGGAGATGCCAAAGAGCAGACCAAGTTCCTCGACCATCTTCTCGGCCAGGACTTCACCACCTTCTCTGTCTCCGACTTCAAAGTGCAGAACGCAGAGGCGCTCAACAAAGACCTCACGACCTCCTACTCCCTCACGGCCGACCGTTTCGGAAAATCCATGGGCCCTCTGCTCATGGTCCGTCCCCGCGTCCTCGGCAGCGATCAGCTCTACGCCGATCGCAGAGAACGACAAAACATCCCCATCAACCTCAGCGAGACCATGCAGGAGCAGGACGACTACACCATCGAACTTCCGGCAGGCTACGTCGTCGACGAGATCCCCGAACCCGTCAAGCTCGACCTCGGCTTCGCCTCCTACGAAAGCTCCAGCATCGTCAAAGACAACGCCCTCCACTACACCCGCACCTACACCGTCCGCGAAGTCACTCTTCCCGCTGACAAATATCCCGACGTCCAGCACCTCTCCGGCGTCATAGCGGCCGACGAACAGAGCAAAGCGGTCCTCAAAAAACAGTAAATCTAGTTCAGCAAGAACCACCAAAGAAAACCTCAGGTCCCGTACAACGAAGCACCGAACAAGGAATAAACCATGAACCAAACTTCACACTGCCGTCTTTTCTGCTTCTCTCTTTTCTCTGCCTTGGCTCTCTTCGCTACACCCCTCACCCACGCCCAATGGACCGTCCCCACCGCCGAAGAGCTCTCGATGACCTCGCAGCCCGAAGTCCCTGGAGCCCCTGCCGTCTATCTCTTCCGCGAAGAGACCACCGAAGACAAACTGCACATGTTCAGTACCTACGTCCGGCTCAAAGTCCTTACCGAGGGGGGCAAAGACTACGCCAACGTCGAGCTCAACTATGCCCACTTCAGCGAGGGCAGCGCTATCGTCATCGACAACATCGAAGGCAGAACCATCCACCCCGACGGAACCATCATCCCCTTCACTGGCAAACCCTATGACAAGCTCGTCCAAAAGACTCAGGGCGTCCGGATGATGTCCAAGGTCTTCACCCTGCCCGACGTCGAGGTGGGCAGCATCATCGAATACCGTTATAAGCTTCGGCTCGACGACAACTGGTTCATGGCGCCGAAGTGGTTCATCCAGTCCTCCCTCTACACCCGCAAGGCCCACTACACCTGGAAACCCACCGATCAGCAGCTAATCTCGAGTGACGAAGACGGTGCGCCAACCACCTCCATATCCTGGACCAAAATCCTTCCTGCCGGGGCGCAACTGAAACAGACCCAACTTCCCGCAACTGGCCTCTCAAACGGCCAGTACATCTTCGATCTCGACGTGCACGACGTCCCTCCTGCTCCCCAGGAGGACTATATGGCGCCCACCTCCAGCTTCACCTACCGTGTTCTCTTCTACTACTCTGCCTATCGCTCGGCTGATGACTATTGGAAGAACGCAGGCAAGCACTGGGCAAAGCTTCAAGACAAGTTCATCGGACCCGGCCCTGCAGTCTCCGCCGCCGTTCGCGACCTCGTTCTCCCGACCGACACGCAGGATCAAAAGCTCCGCAAGATTTACGCTGCGGTGATGCGGCTCGAAAACACCAACTACACACGCGAACACTCCACCGCTGAAGAGAAGTCGCAAGGCCTCAAGGAAGTTCGTAACACAGACGATATCTGGACCCGCAAGCGCGGCAACAACGACCAGATCACCGCACTCTTCGTCGCCATGGCGCGCGCCGCCGGCATGAAGGCCTATCTCGGCGTGGTCACTAGCCGAGACCACAGCCTCTTTTACCGCGCCTATCTCAGCATGTCTCAGCTCGACGACGATATCGCCATCGTCAACGTGGATGGCAAAGACGAGTACTTCGACCCAGGCTCTCGCTACTGTCCTTACCAACACCTCGAATGGAAGCACAGTCAAACCACTGGCCTCCGTCAGATCGATGGAGGATCCGGTCCGCTCGAAACTCCCGGCGAGCCCTACACCTATTCAAAGATCCTTCGCGTAGCCGACCTCACAATGGACGAGCACGGTGAGGTCTCCGGCATCGTAAAGATGACCTACATGGGTTCTCCGGCTGTTTATTGGCGCCAGCGCGCCCTCGTCGGCGACGACGAAAGTCTGAAACGCGAACTCCGCAACCTGGTCGAAAGCCTCATGCCAGGCGGAGCCGACGTCAAGGTCACCTCCATCGACAAGCTCGAGGATTATGACCAACCCCTCGTCGTGAACCTTCAGTTCAAAGGCCCGATCGGCTCCGCAACCGGAAAACGCCTGCTCATTCCCGCAGACCTCTTCGAAGCCAATACGAAACCCACCTTCCCGCATGAGAAACGAGATATCCCTGTCTACTTCTCCTACGCCCTCATCAATCAGGATGCTGTCCGCATCAAGTTCCCAGCCACCTTCTCCGTAGAATCTCTTCCCGCCAGCGACAAGATGAGCTTCCAGCAGTTTGCTATCTATTCTCTGAAATCTGAATCCACTCCGAACAGCTTCACCATCCGTCGCGACTACTTCCTGGGAGAGATCTACTACAAGACCGAAGAGTATCCCGAGCTTCGCGGCTTCTACTCAAAAATGGAGAACAAAGATCAGGAGACCGTCATCCTTACCACCACACCCGCCGCCAACAAACCAAACCCGGCAGGGAACTGAAGTCAGTGGCCGCCTGTCTCCTCAGGGCAGGCGGCACACCTTAACCTCATCATTTTCGTAAGCGCAGCCAAACCCCGTCGCAGCCTTCCGCTCCAACACCACCCATGTCGCGCCAATCGACTTCAACGCAGCAAATCGTCCGGCATCTAACCCTCTCCCAAGCCCTGTCTGCAAAGAAATCCCCTGCGACCACTCCTCCGTGAGTGCGGGCTTGTTCGAAGCGGTTCCACCATCCTTCGAGTAATCCGGCAGAGAACTCCGCTCCGCAATCGCGCGAAAACCCTGCGCATCTTCGCCGTCAAGAACCGCGTAGTTCGCGTCCATCGCAAACACCGCATCCTTCGGCGTGTTCTGTCTTATCCAGAGAAACGCCTTCTCCCAGCGATTCCCTACGTCTCCCGTGTTCCAGGTCAGCGAGTCCGGAAGTTCAAGATGCTTCGAAGCAGGGAATGTCGCACGGTTGACCAGCAGCGTCACTACCGCCAACATAGAAAACGCTGCTACCCAACGCCACGCCGAGCGCCGCAACATTCGTTCCCCCAACGCCGCTCCCACAAACAAAGTCATCGCCACATAAACCAGTTGAAAGTTCCGCAAAGGCTGCAGCCGTGCCACCTGGTGCACCGCCGCGCCTTCCCGTGCAAAGAGCATAGCCACCACAATCGCCGTCACTCCGGACACCATCGCAACACGCGCCAGACCAACCCGCGCTGCATCGACGCCACGCCCTCTTCCCAGGGCCACGACCCCAACAATCATCAATGGTGCCACCAGTCCAACCCACTCGTACCAATGCCATTGACTAAGAAACCAGTAACTCCGCGTCAGCATCACCCTCTGATACTCCGCACTCTCCACCGGCGACGCCAACTGAACCCCCGCCGCTGCCAGGACCGCCGTCAAACCGAGCCCCACTGTCCCCCACACCCGCACCAGCCGATTCGTCGACAGCACCGCACACAGCAGCAGCACCGATCCCACCGCATAAGCACCCATCAGAGGATGCATCAGCCCTGCCCCAACCAACGCTGCGCAACAAAGCGCTAATCCTCGCCGGCGCTCTCCCTGTTCTCCTTCCATCTCAAAACGCGGCAACAGAAACTGTAACACTCCCACCAGCGCCAGCAGCGCACAAGGAGTCGAAATACTTCGCGCCGTCACATACGGATCCATCAGCATCAGCGACGTTCCCGCAATTGGAATCGTCAGCCACACGGCCAGCAGAGCCACCGCCCCGCCTCTCGCCGCCCGCGACGTGTAACAACGGCCTGCCAACAACCACGCAGCAAACAACGTCACCCAGAAGCTTGCCAAATGGACCAGCAAAAGCACCACCTCCAGGCTCAAGCGTGATTCGCGTACCAGCCCGGCCATTAGAGACGCAAATACGGAGTACCGCAGGTGCCCCACAACAAACTCTGCCCCAAACGAATACAGCCCCGGATCGAGCAGCCGCTTTATTTCAGGAAGATAAATGCCGCCATCTTCGGCATACGGATGGTAACCATGAATCAGGAACGCAACAAACGTTAGCGCAGTCACCAGCGCAGTCGCAAAACTCCGCTCTCGTCGGTACTGCTCAAGTTCGAGCTCTACCAAAGAGAGCTGTGATCCTATTGATGTAGCCAAATACCTGTTGCTCCCGACGCGGTCTATCTTCGCCGCATAATTCCGTCTTGAGTGCCTTCGAACCTACCCACACACAAGCGCAGGTTGTTTCGAGGTTAAATGCCACCCAACTTCCGAACCAGGGGTAGCACGCAGATTTAGACGTCTGAATACCGATTGAGCCTACATCCTTCTCTAAATTTAAGGAGAAATCGCACGAGCCAGCATTGTAAGAGCGCTCTCATCTCATTGTGCCGTAAGTTGGTCCTCCGATTGCTCTATAAGGCCACAGTTGGTCCAATGAAACGAAGGGAATCATTCAAAGAAGGAGAGCGACATGCACATCCACGGCAATCCAATCAGTCAGATGGCTCCTGCTTCCACGCAATCCACCCTGCAGGCAATGGAAGCAAGGAAAGCCGCCGCCGAAGTGCGTCGAAAGCTCAACAGCTTCGCCGCCAGCGATGACGGTGATGTAGTCTCCCGCGTCGAATCTCAAGCCGAAGCCGACCCTCAACGCAGAAAAAATCCACAGCAGGACGAAGAGGCCTTCCGCAGCGTCTTCTTGTCCGTCTCGGTTTAGTCGTGATGCTTGCAACGATGTAAGAAATCGGCAACATACAGACGATACAATCGAAGCTGCATGCTTCAACGTCCCTTTCACTCCCTGGTCTCTCGCGAAACGACACCCCTGCTGTCCACCCGGTTGCCCGGATGAGCGCCGCCAATAGCCGTAACCTGTTAAAGACTATCCCGGGCCTGCTCATCAGCGCCTTCTTCCTCTGGTACACCTTCCACAACATCCATCTTGACGAGTTCCGCGCTCTCCGCGCCGCTCATCCTGCATGGATACTCGGAGTCATCGGCTTCACTTTCGCCAGCCACACTCTGCGTTGCGTTCGCTGGAGCCAGATGATGCCGCGCAACGGCCGCTCCCTCCGCGACCACTTCGCCGTCTGCGCCCGCGTCCTCATGACTTCACTCGCCGCCAACAACATCCTGCCTCTGCGCATCGGCGACATCATGCGTATCTTCACTTACGCCGACGACCTCGGCACCTCTCCGTCCATCATCCTCAGCACCGTAATCCTCGAAAAACTCCTCGACATCTTCGTCCTCGTACTCATGTTCGTCGCAACTGTAGGTAACATCGCTACCCCGCACCTACGCCTCATTGCCAACATCTCGCTCGCCGTCTCAGCCATCGGCCTGCTCATCCTTCTGGTCGCTGCACGCAGCCTGCAGTCTCCGGTGCAACGCCTATTCGCCCGCTTTCCTGCCGGCCCGCTGTTGAAAAAAATCGAACACTGGATCACGCTCGCGCTTGACGCTACAGGCCGCCTGGGCGTCATCGGCTCCCTCCTTCTTCTTCTTCAATCGGTCATCATCTGGACCTGCGAGGGAATGATCTTCTTCTCCGCCATCCGTCTCCTCGGTCTGTCGGTTGACGGCATCGCCGCCTGGCTCACCGTCTCTTTCGCGAACCTTTCCTATCTGATTCCGAGCTCTCCCGGCGCCATCGGTCCCTTCGAGCTGGCGGTCAAAACGTCCCTTTCAAATCACGGCGCCTCCATCTCGCAGGCAGCGGTCTTCGGCCTCGCCATTCATGTCTGGATGCTGGTCGCAATAACAGGAGCTGGCGGCATCATCTTCCTCACCCACCGCATCCGCATCCACAACCACAAGCCCCTGCTCGAAGAGATCGAAGATCTACCCGTAGAAATGCCGTAGTGTCCTGCCGGCCGGCTCTCCTGCGCGGAGGGCGGTCACTTCGTGACTTGTATACCGCTTCGCATGGCGCTCCCGTTGGTCGCGAGGTAGATGATTCCGACCAACGGGAGGACCGGTGCAATTGACCCGACTAGACAAGTTAAAAAGGCGTGCGAACGCCCGCCCCACGCGTAGTGGGCCCGTCCGGCAGGACAGGCTTCTAGTAAACTGACACCATCTTCCAGAGTGGTGACCCCCTAAGCATGTATCGCACAATCCAGCAGTCTTTATTGGCCCGAATCCAGGCCATCCTTCTCGCGAAGTACGACGTCACCCTCACCAACCTCGTGGTCGAGCAGCCCCCCAGCATCGCCCTCGGCGAACTCGCCCTCCCCGTGGCCTTTGAACTAGCCAAGCGTCTCCGCAAAGCCCCCCGCGCCATCGCCACCGAACTCGCAGCCGAGCTCACCGCGGCCCTCCCGTCGCTCGAAGGCGTCGCCAGCGTCGAAGTAGCCGGCGCAGGCTACCTCAACGTCCGCCTCAACCGCGCCGCCACCGTCCGCCGCATCGCCGCCGACCAGCACGCCGACATCGGCGGTCCCGGCTTCCGCCTCGTCGAGCACACCAGCATCAACCCCAACAAAGCCGCCCACATCGGCCACCTCCGCAACGCCATCCTCGGCGACACCTTCCAGCGTCTCCTTCGCCCCGACCGCTTCAAAACCGGCTACGAAGTGGGCGTTCAAAACTACATCGACAACACCGGCGTCCAGGTCGCTGACGTAGTCGTAGGCCTCGTCTATCTCGAAGGCAAAACCCTCTCCAGCACCCGCGAACTCCTCACCGAACTCCTCGAAACCAACCAGCGCATCGACTTCTACTGTTGGGACCTCTACGCCCGCGTCTCCCAGTGGTACAACGCCGACCCCGAACACGTCGACGCCCGCAAACAAATACGTCTCGACACCCTCCACGCGCTCGAGATGGGCAAGAACGACACGGCAGACATAGCCGACCTCATCTCCACCGCCGTCCTTCGCCGCCATCTCGAAACCATGCAGCGCCTCAACATCGAGTACGACTTCCTCCCCCGCGAAAGCGAAATCCTCTCCCTCCACTTCTGGGACGCGGCCCGCACGCTCATGCTCGAAAAAGGTGTCCTCTATCTCGAAACCGCCGGAAAAAACAAAGGCTGTTACGTCATGCGCCGCGCAGGTTCAGCAGAAGAGATCGCCGTCGAAGACTCCAGCCTCCCCGACGAGGACGCTAAGGTCATCGTCCGATCCAACGGCACCGTCACCTACGTCGGCAAGGACATCGCCTACCACCTCTGGAAGTTCGGCCTCCTCCCCGGCAAAGACTTCGGCTACCTCAAATTCCACCAATATCCCGACCACTGTTGCTGGATCTCCGCCGTCCACGGCGAAACCCCTCACCCGAGCTTCGGCCACGCCGACCACATCTACAACGTCATTGACTCCCGCCAGAACGACCCACAGAACAACGTCATCGCGGCTCTCCGCGGCATGGGCTACACCGAAGCCGCCAACAACTACACCCACTTCAGTTACGAGATGGTGGCCCTCACCCCACGCTGCGCAGTCGAACTCGGCTACACCATTAGCGAAGAAGACCAGAAAAAATCCTACATCGAAGTCAGCGGCCGCAAAGGCTTCGGCGTCAAAGCCGACGACCTCCTCGACCAGCTCATCACCGCCGCAAAATCCGAAGTAGACACCCGCCACCCCGAGATCGAACCAGCCGAGCGCCTCACCATCGCCACCCAGATCGCTGTAGGCGCACTCCGCTACTTCATGCTCCGCTTCACCCGCAACACGGTCATCGCATTCGACTTCAAAGACGCCCTCAGCTTCGAAGGCGAGACCGGTCCCTATGTCCAATACGCCATCGTCCGCGCGGCCAACATCTTCCGCAAAGCCAACACCACCGCAACCGCATCCCTTGCCGCCATCGCGGCACTCGATCTCTCTGACATCCTCGACACCGAAGAGGGAAGCAGCCTATGGGAGACCTGGCTTCTGGCTTCAAAGCTTACTCTGTTGATCGAGCAGTGCATCGCCACTGCCGAGCCCGCCTACCTCGCCAAGTACGCCTTCCAGCTAGCCCAGCAGTTCAACAACTTCTACCATCGCCACCACGTCCTCAACGAAACCGACCCCACCCGCAAATCTCTCTTACTGGCCACCGCTGCAGTAGCCCAACGCGAGATGATCCGCGCCCTCGACTACCTGGGCATCGAAGCCCCGCCCGTCATGTAACAACCAGGATCAGTCCTTCGATGTGTCATCCAGCTTCGGCACAACATGAAGCGCCTCGCCCACACTGTGAAACGACCGACCAAGCGCATGCACCGTATTTCGGTAACTCTTCTGCAGCGCATTGCCAGTCGAATCACCAGCCGACCCAATCGCCTCTGTTGTGTTCTGGCCACTATTTGCAACCGCCGTACCCGTTGTCCCACTTACTGCAATGACTCCCTGCGCCGGGTGCCTTCCAGGATTGAACAAAGCGATATCCTTCTCAGGCATCTCGTTCAGCCGCGCAATCGTCTCTGCCGGAAAGTTCGTCGACGACATCTTCGCAGCCAGCGGCCACGCATTCGACGCGATAAAGAGCGATCCATTCATCGGATGCCCGACCTCTCCAAGATTCACGACCTTAGTAGTCTTCAACGCTTCCATCGCCTCGCATCGATCCGCGCCGCAGCCCCCTCGACACAGGTCTTCGCTCAGATAAGACGCGTGTTTGTCCGGCGAAATCCAAACCTTGGCCCCATGATCGACCGCATCCAGCGTCGAAGCCCGCGCAATCTGACTCACATCGCAAACCGTATTCTCGTGCGCCGCCGCGTACCAATAAACCGCCTCCCACCGCCCAAGCTTAGATCCATCGTCAGACCGCCTTACCAGGGTCGCAACGTGCTCCGTGTCGAGCGGGTGTCCATGCTCGCCACAATCCGTCTTCCACAAATGATAAAAATGCAGCTCCACCATCTGGCTCGTGCCGCTGGACTTTGACCGGAAAGCCTGCCCATAGATCGTCCCATCCTCTTCTTTGACCGTAGGCTTCACCACGTCAGGCAAAAACTCCGCCGGAACTTTCGAGCAATCCTTCTTTCCCACTCGGAACTCCGGCTCGAACTGAGTAAGCAACGCCTGTTCTAACGCATCGCTCAACCCATCTTCGTCAGAGTCAATAGACGCTGACGGCTGTACTGTGACCCGCTCTTGCGCCGTGCAGACAAACAAAGAACTACAGCACAGAAGACCAGCCGTGAGGAATAGACGAAAACGCATCCCAATGTGATGCTCTTATCGCGGCTCGAGTAATCCGCACCCACTCAAAAGTGCTATGCAAATGCACCAATCAACTCGAAGCTAACGCAGCCTCTTTCGCAGAAACACCGTCGCCTGCGGATTATCGTTGTATCTCTCGCACGGTTGATAGCCTCTCCTGACGTAAATCCGAAGAGCATCTTTCAAATCGTCTTTGCTATCAAGATAAACCCACTCCGCAGCCTTCTCGAGCGCGTACTCTTCCATCGCGTCCAGCAAAGCGTCCGCAATCCCGTGGCCTCGAAACTGCGGTCGAACATAAAGTCGTTTGCACTCCGTCGCCGCTTCGACCGTTGCCAGCGGCCGAAGCACAACGCAACCAGCGGGCAACTCATCCACATATGCAATCCAAAGCCCCGAGGACTCGTCCGACAAATAATCCGCGATCGCCCCTGGAGTATCTCTCTTCACGACTTCAACAGCTTCGTAGTACTCATTCAACAAAAGCTCCGCCTCGACACTCTGAGACGGAGTTGCTCGAATGATTTTTATTGCGGGTTCCATCAAGGCTAAGCCTCGTAAGCCCGCACCCACTCCAGAATCGACCGCACCGCAATCCCACTAGGCCCATTCGCAAGCCACGGCTTACTCTCATCGTTCCAGGCGCATCCAGCGATATCCAGATGCACCCACGGCGTCTCACCCACAAACTCCTTCAAGAACATAGCCGCCGAAATCGCCCCACCCCAACGATTCGCGCCTGTATTCCTCATATCTGCAATATGGCTCTTAATCTGATCCTTGTAATCATCGGTGCAGGGAAGCCGCCAGAACTTCTCGCCGGAGATCTTCGTGGCGTCCGTAAACTTTTGCCACGTTGCCTCATCATTCGAGAACAACCCGGCATTCACGATTCCCAGAGCCACCACGCAAGCTCCCGTCAACGTGGCTGCATCAATCAGATGCGTGCAACCCAGTGTCTTCGCATAGTGCAAGCCGTCCGCCAACACCAACCGTCCCTCAGCATCGGTGTTAATCACCTCAATCGTCTTACCCGACATCGCCGTCACTACATCGCCCGGCCGGTAGGCATTTCCATCCGGCATATTCTCCGCCGAGCACACAATGCCGATCACCTTCACCCTCGGCTTCAACTGCGCAATCGCCCGCATCGCGCCGATCATCGCCGCGGCCCCAGCCATGTCGTACTTCATCTTCTCCATGCCGTCGCCAGGCTTGATCGAAATGCCGCCCGTGTCGAACGTAATCCCTTTCCCTACCAGTCCCATCACCGGCGCGTCCTCTGCAAGCGACTCGCCCTTCGCCAACGTTGGTTCATATGTCATGACAATCAACGCCGGCGGCTGTTCCGAGCCCTGCGCCACCGCGGCAAACGCACCCATCTTCAACTCCTGCAGCTTCGCGGTGGAGTGCACCTCGCACTTCAATCCAACCTCCGCGCTCATTGCCGCCGCGCGCTTGCCCAGCTCCGTCGGAGTCAAAACATTTCCCGGCTCATTCACCAGCGTTCGCGCAAAGTTCTGCGCCGCTGCAACAATGAGGCCTGCATCAAAGCCTTCCTGTATCTCTGCCCTCGTCGACTTCTCCGCTTCCTTCGCAATCACAGAAAGCGATCGCACCGAGCGGTCCTTGCGGTCACTCCGGTATGTATCCCAGTCGGGCTCTGCCACCTCCGCGCCTTCTACCAGCACACGCGAAAGCAGCATGCAGGGTAGCGTCTCCAGATGTTCGTCATCCAGCGCATGGTCTTCAGGAAACGCAATCGCCAGCTCTCTTACTCCAAGAGGTTTGGCCGCACGTACCGCTGTCCCGGCACCCTTCCGGACCTCATCGACCGACAGCGCCTTCGCCTTCCCCAGCCCCACCACCAGCAGTCGCTCCGCCTTCAATCCGTTCGGAGCATGCAGCAGCAACGTCTCTCCCACCGTGGCCTTGAATTCGCCCGACGCCAACACCTTCGCCGCCGCATTCGCCACCGCATCGGTGGTCGTCAACAAAGCCACCACGGGCTCCGCGTCCTTGCCGACAGCATTATCCACGGCAAACACAGCCAGCATTGGCGTCTGAAAACCGGCTGCATCCTGAAAAAGTAGCTTCGTGTCCATGCGTCTATCGTACCCCGACTGCATGTTGATCACTTTGCAACTTACGTTACAACGAAAGTTGACTACCCTCGTTGGCTTCGAGCGACCGCAGCCTTGGCCTCGTTATCGGCTTCGCGCTTGCGTTCGCTGGCGCGCTTGTCGTACTCCTGCTTGCCTTTGGCCAACGCTATCTCGCACTTCACACGTCCGTTGCGAAAATAAAGCCGGGTGGGGATCAGCGTAAATCCCTTCTGCTTCGTCATACCCTCGAGCTTTCGCACTTCATTCTTATGCAGCAGCAGCTTTCGAGTACGCAGCGAATCATGATTCATCGCATTTCCGTGGGAGAACGGTCCGATGTGCGCATTCAGCAGAAAACACTCGCCATCCTTCAGCAGCCCATAGGCGTCCTTCAGATTGGCCTTACCCTCGCGAATCGACTTCACCTCGGTCCCACGCAACGCCACCCCCGCCTCGAACTTATCGGTCAAAAAATAGTTAAAACTCGCCGACCGGTTGAACGCAGCGTCTCTCTTACCCGCCGCCACCGGGTCGCGGTCTTTCTCCTTCACCACTGGTTTTGGTTGGTGAGCGGCTGTCGTGTTGGACATAGAGCGTGCCATGCAATCTCTTACTTTAACATGTCTGCAACTTTCGATTCATCGGTCGAACGCGAAACGCGTCTAACCACAACCCTCGTTCGTCAGTCATACCTGAGGTCATGAGTCACTAAAATCTCTGCCACCGTAAGCCGTGCTTCAAAACGACCGTGGTCACTCACGGTTCCTACAAACTTTCTTGACGAGGTCGACTTTGGAGCGAATGCTATACTCACCCGAGCGCGACAGCCTGGCAGGCACGGCCCCCACAGGCAGCGCCGAAGCCGGAAAAATCTTCCCGGCGGGCGTTATCTCCGGCAAACGCCACAATCTTTACGGTGTAAAGGACGAAAACGGAAGCAGCATGGGTCGCCTGTACAAATCAATCAGCAAACTATCGACATCACTCCGTCGCGTCCTCCCTGCTTTACTCCTCTGCGGCTTCGCGGCTCTGAGCACAACGCGTGCCCACGCCCAGTCAGCTAATACATGGGACAAGCGCGGTCAGGATGCCGAGGCACGCCAGGACTTTGACGCAGCCTACGAGGACTATCACAACGCCCTCCTCAAAAAGCCCAAAGACCTCCGCTTCAAAGAACACTTCGACCACATGAGGTATCAAGCCGCCGTCTCTCATGTCGATCGCGGCCGCGTCCTTCGTCAAAGCGGTGATATCAACGGCGCACTCACGCAGTTCACCCGAGCCCAACAGATCGATCCCGGCAACCAGGCAGCGGCACAGGAGATCGATGCCATTGAGAAACAGCAGCAGATCGAACGCGACAGCACTCCGCAAGCCAAAGAGCAGATGTCGCAGCAAAATGAAGCCCTCAACACCATCGGGTCCATCTCCGGCCCCGTAGAGCTCAAGCCCGTCTCGAACGATCCCATCACGCTCCACATGGTTGAAGACGTCAAGGTTATTTATGAGGCCATCGGCAAAGCAGCCGGCCTCAACGTCCTCTTCGATCCTGACTACAGCTCCAAGCGCATTCCCGTCGACCTCACCAACGTCACGCTCTCAGACGCTCTCCGCATCGTCGGCACTATCTCCGGCACCTTCTACAAGGCCATCAC
This sequence comes from uncultured Edaphobacter sp., assembly GCA_964658525.1. Classification (GTDB taxonomy): domain Bacteria; phylum Acidobacteriota; class Terriglobia; order Terriglobales; family Acidobacteriaceae; genus Edaphobacter. Next base: position 3,759 of record CAZZZG010000041.1, on the reverse strand, counting down.
GCCGAACACCATCTTCGTCGCTACCAACTCGCGCACCAAGCGTACCGACCTCGACGAGCAGGCTGTCCAGACGTTCTATCTCACCAACGCCAGTCAGCAGAACGACGCGAATGAAGTCGTCATCGCCATCCGCAACCTGCTCGATCCCAGCGTCAAAATCTATCTCGTTCCCAGCCAGAACGCCATCGTCATGCGCGCAACACCCGATCAGCTTCTCCTCGCGCAGAAGCTGCTGAACGATCTCGACCGTGCCCGTCCCGAAGTGGTCGTTGACGTAGCCGTCCTCGAAGTCAACAAGAACGTCGAACGCAATCTCGGCATCACACTGCCACAGTCCATCACCCTCACGCCGCAAGCCAATCCCAACTCCACTACATCGAGCAGTAGCAGCAGTTCAGGCACCTCAGGCACCACCACTACCTCCAACTTCACCCTCAACACCCTTGCCCACCTGAACGCCAACAACTTCGCCGTAAGTATCGGCGGCGGGACTCTCTTCGCGCTGCTCAACGATGCCGACACCCGCGTCCTCCAAAACCCCAGCATCCGCGCCACCGACGGCCAGCGCGCGACCATGAAGATTGGTTCGAAGATCCCCGTCGCCACCGGCTCCTACAACGCCGGCGTCTCCACCGGTGTCGCCAGCATCGGCGTGCAGACCCAGTTCACCTACATCGACATCGGCGTCAACATCGATATGACCCCCACGGTCCACTACGACCGCGAAGTCACCCTCAAGATGAAGATCGAGGTGCTCTCCCAGATCAACACCGTGACCATCAGCGGAGTCTCCGAGCCCGTCATCGGTCAGCGCACCTCCGAGCAGGTCATCACCCTCAAGGATGGCGAGCCCAGCCTCCTTGCCGGCATCATCACCAAGTCCGACTCCCTCAACATCAACGGAACTCCCGGTGTCGGCGAAATTCCCATCCTCAAGTACTTCTTCACCTCTCGCGACAAGATCAACGACAAGACTGAAATCGTCTTCATCATCATTCCTCACATCGTTCGCGAGTCCGTCCTCACCCGCGTCAATGTGCGCCCCATCGACACCGGCACCGGCCAGTCGATCGAGCTGCGTCGTGACATCTCTGCCAACGACCGCAACTCCGAGCCGGTATACGCGAATGGACCGCGCTCTGCCAGCAGTCCAACCAGTGCCGCCAACGCCGCCAGCGCCATGGTCCAGCAGCTCAGCCAGCAGGCCCAGCCCTCCGGTCCACCAGCCTCCTACGTCCCAGGCGCACAAACTCCAGAGACACCGCCGGCAAACCAGCCTCCTGCCAATCAGACTCCCGCTCCGGCAGTAGCTCCAACGTCCGGTGGCCCGCCCGTCAGCTTCACCGTCGTGCCGCCAGACTCCACCCAGGCCGTCGGCAGCACCTTCCAGGTCGCGGTTATGCTGGGCAACGGACGAGACGTCTTCTCCGTTCCGCTCCAGCTTCAGTTCAACCCGGCACTCCTCCAGCTCGTCAACGTCGACGCCGGAACCTTCCTCGGCAAAGACGGGCAGGCAGTCTCGCTCGTCCACCGCGAAGACAAGGGCCTCGTCGCCATCTCTTCCATCCGTCCACCCAACACCGCCGGAGTTAGCGGAACAGGCAGCCTCTGCACCCTCACCTTCAAGGCCCTGGCCTCCGGCGATTCCTCACTCTCACTCGTCAAAGTCGGCGCTCTCAATAGCGCGCAGGCCAATCTTCCGGCCGTCGGTTCGCAGGCCGTGGTGCATGTCAAGTGATGCTTTGTACCAACGCGTGTGCCCCACGGCGCACCGTGAGCTTGCCGAAGGATTCAAGCTCACGGGCGCAGGGCACGCTCCCGATTCGTCCGCGGCCAACTAGCCCCGAGTCCGGCCTCACCCTCGTCGAACTCATCATCTGCGTTGCCATCGTCGCTTTATTGGCCTCCGCAGCCATCCCCATCGCCCGCTTTCAGGTCAAACGTACCAAGGAGCGCGAACTCCGTCGCGACCTATGGGAGATGCGCGACGCTATCGACAAATACAAGGACGCCGCCGACAAAGGAGCCTTCCAGATCAAGGCCGACTCCCTCGGCTACCCGCCCGACCTCCAAACCCTCGTCGACGGAGTCGAGGTCACCGCAGCCCAGGGGAAAAAGGTAAAATTTCTACGGAAGATCCCCGTCGACCCCTTTACCAACAACACCGATTGGGGCCTGCGCTCCAACCAGGACGACACGGACTCCGACTCCTTCGGCGGCCAGAACGTCTTTGACGTCCACAGCAAGAGCACCGGAACCGCACTCGACGGAACGAAGTACAACACATGGTAGCCACCCCTAAAATTCGCTCCACCGAATCTTCCCGGCTCCCATCCCGTCGATCATGGGCGCGCATTTTGTTGTCATGCCGCACCCTGAGCGAAGTCGAAGGGGAGGAATCTGCTTCTCTTCGACGACCCTCCACCCAGACGACAGAACAAGGCTTCACTCTGCTCGAACTCATGATCGTAATGGTCGTCATCGGCCTGCTCGCCGCCATCGCCATCCCCGCCTACACCAGCAACATCCGCAACGCCAAAGAGGCTGTCCTCAAAGAAGATCTCCACACCATGCGTCAGGCCATCGACTCCTACACCGTCGACAAAGCCAAGGCCCCCCAGTCCCTCGACGACCTCGTCCAGGCCGGTTATCTCAAAGCCATGCCGGTCGACCCCTTCACCCATCGCTCCGACACCTGGATGCCCGTCCAGGACGACACCCTCTCCAGCATCGATCAGACGGACTCCGGCATCGACGACGTCCACAGCGGCGCCCAGCAAACCGCCTCCGACGGCACCTCCTACTCCACCTGGTAATTCGCTGAACCTCAACCTCGGAGCAACAAAGCACGAGCTATCATCTCTCTCGTGCCCAACTCAACCACGCCAGCTCTCAACCTATGGAAGCGTCATCTCGGTGTCGTACCGGACTACGTCTGGCAACAAACCGACCTAGAGACCCTGATCCTCGCCGACAACGAGCTCTCCGAAATCTCCCCGAAAATCGGCAACCTCAAGAACCTCCGCACCCTCGACCTCGGCCACAATCGACTCACGAACCTCCCCGAAACTCTCGGCGACCTCATCAGCCTCACAGACTTCCTCTATCTCCACGACAATCGCCTGACCTCCTTACCCTCCTCCCTCGGCAACCTCAAAAACCTCCGCTACCTCAACCTCAGCGAAAACGCCTTCCCTCTCCTTCCCGACTGCCTCTCCTGCCTATCCGGCCTGGTCGAACTCCGCTCGACCGACAACCTCCTCACCGAACTTCCCGACTCCATCGGCAGCCTTTCCAATCTCCGCGAGCTCCACCTCCGCAACAACCACATCGCCACCCTCCCGGCATCAATCGCCGACCTCAGCGAACTCCGCCAGCTCGATCTCCGCGGCAATCCCCTTGAAACTCTCCCCCAATCCCTCACTAATCTGCCAAAACTGGAAAAACTCGACCTCCGCTGGGTCAAAACCCTCACCCCACCCACCTGGTTCAAAGATCTCGAAGCCCGAGGCTGCCTCGTCTACCTCTAACCGTCGCTTCCGCTCACGAAAAGGCGCATACTATGGTCTAAGACACGTCGAGCTGCGTCCGTCCGGCAGGGAAGCGGCCACCAGGAGACCCTACATGCGTTCCGTCACGCACATTGGCCTAACAGCTTTCCTCACGCTCTCCGTTGCGGCGTACTCCCAGACCCCGACCAATTCCCCAAGCAGCTCCCAGCCCACTTCCCAAACCACCCCACCCGCGCAAACCCCCTCC
>CAZZZG010000040.1:0-32465 GCA_964658525.1 uncultured Edaphobacter sp. | reverse complement strand
TAGGCATAAGTCAGTCCCATGATACGGCTTACGAGTGGACGGAACAAATGGATGGAGCGTGTTGAGGCTGATAAACTCTCTGGTGCAGGCAGCAGCATGGTTTGAAGAAAGGCGCATCGTCCGGATAAGGATTGCGTCTAATTACGAACGAGCGATCGAATGGGTCGCACGTAGCGAAGTGTTTAGGAGTTGCAACACCCCCGTGGGTTGGGTGACGGATTGAAACCGGCACAGTGAATCCACTGCAACTCATGCAGTGCATGCTTTCAACATCCCCGTCTCAAAGGCGAAAGATGGAATCGGCTGAAGCCGCTACCTGACGACCTTGTGAGACTGAAGGCGGAGTACTTTGAACGGACTATTGGAGATCGCACCGGCTGAGGCCGTGGCGGAGAGTGTTGCAGATTCTTGTTCCTTAGATAACTATCTTGCGCAACCGGACCATACGATGGACGCCAGAATCGCTGCGGCGCGGGAGAAGCTTGGTACGGATGTGGTTCTCCTGGGGCATCACTATCAGCGGGATGAAGTGATTCGGTTCGCTGACTTTACTGGTGACAGCTACAAACTTTCTAAGGTTGCCTCCGAGACAAGTGCGAAGTACATGCTGTTTTGTGGTGTGCACTTTATGGCTGAGACCGCGGATGTGCTGGCGCGACCCTGGCAGCAGGTGATTCTGCCGGATTTGAATGCGGGCTGCTCGATGGCGGATATGGCGGAGATCGGGCAGGTGGAAGACTGCTGGGATTCGCTGGAGCGTGGAGGGGTGACGGATGAGGCTGTGGGTGGGCTGATTCCTCTGACCTATATGAACTCGGCGGCGGCGATCAAGGCTTTTTGCGGGGAGCGCGGCGGGTTGGTTTGCACATCATCGAATGCTCGCGGGGCGTTTGAGTGGGCGTTCGCGCGCGGCTCAAAGATTTTGTTTCTTCCTGACCAGCATCTTGGACGTAACACTGCGTTTGCGATGGGGATTCCGTTGAGCGAGATGGTGGTGTGGGATCCTTATCAGATCAATGGCGGGTTGAGCCCGGACCGATTGAAGGCGGCGAAGGTGATTTTGTGGAAGGGACACTGCTCGGTGCATCAGCGATTTCTGCCGGAGCATGTCGATCGCGTGCGCCGGGAGGAGCCTGGAATGCAGGTCATTGTGCACCCGGAGTGCCGCTGGGAGGTTTGCCAGAAGGCGGACGACGTGGGTTCGACGGAGCACATTATTCAGGCGATTGAGCGTGCTCCGGAGGGTTCCAGCTTCGCCGTGGGAACGGAGATACACCTGGTCAACCGTTTGGCGAAACGGTTTGCTCCGCTTGGGAAGCGTGTGATTACGCTTGATGACTCTGGATGTCTGTGCACTACGATGTACCGGATTTCGCCGCAGCATTTGGCGTGGGCTTTGGAGAATCTTGTCGAGGGGAAGGTTGTGAATCGCATCAAGGTGGACGATGATGTGAAGCAGTGGGCGCGTGTAGCGCTCGACAGGATGCTGGAGATTCGAGTTTGAATAAGACGTTTACGTTAGGTGAGGCACAGACGCTGTTGCCAGTAGTCGAGGCTCTGTTGAGGAAGGCGCAGGACGCCCAAGCCCGGGCCGCGGAGCTCGAGTACGAGATGCAGCAGTTGAGTCACAGGATTTTTCTGTCTGGCGGCATGCATGTGGATGTGAGTGTTGCTGCGAGGCGTCGGGCAGAGCGCGATAAGGCAGTGCAGTCGGGCAGGGATACGCTGGCGGAGATCGATTCGATTGGGGTACAGGTGAAGGATCTCGAGCAGGGGCTGCTGGACTTTCCTTACGTGATGGATGGGAAGACGGTTCTGCTTTGCTGGAAGCTTGGCGAACCGGCGATTACCCACTGGCACACCGAGGAAGAGGGGTTCGCGGGGAGAAAGCCTTTGGATTCGAGATTTGGAAAGACGGAGCGGTTGAACTAGCGGGTGGGCTGCCGCTTGTGGATAACTAAAGTCTATTGAACGATAATATTTATCGTTTATACTCTCCTTCATGTTGGTTAACGAAGCCAGTTCTTCTTGTGAGGTTTGCCAGAAGTACGGCAGCACGGCGACGCACCATTGGCAGGTCTTGAACGAAGTACTGGTGAAGAAGAGAGTGCCGGCTATCTCGCCGGCTACCGTTTACAAAAACATACATTTATTTCTGGATTGCGGCGTCTTCCGCGAAGCGAGCATGGCTCGTGGCTCGCTTCGGGTGGAAGGATGAATCGCATTGCCACATGGTGTGCTCAAAGTGTTAAGGCGATTGCCGACGTTGGAGAAAAGAGTTCGGGTTGGGCACGTGGTGGTTTCTAACAGGTGTAGAGGTGATCTATGGCAGAAGACTTGAAGAGCAAGCAAATGACTACCGATGCCGGGCGACCGGTTGGCGATAACCAAAACTCCATTACGGTGGGTAATCGTGGGCCGATCGTGTTTGAGGATTATCTGCTGTTTGAAAAGATGGCGCACTTTAATCGTGAGCGTGTGCCTGAGCGCGTGGTTCATGCGAAGGGCTCGGCGGCGCATGGCACGTTTACGTGCACTCATCCCGACATGGCGAAGTACACGACTGCGAAGGTTTTTGAGAAGGGTAAGAAGACCCCGACTTTCCTCCGGTTTTCGACTGTTGGCGGAGAGAAGGGCTCTGCGGACACGGAGCGCGATCCGCGTGGGTTTGCGTTGAAGTTTTACACGGAAGAGGGCAACTGGGATCTGGTGGGAAACAATACGCCGGTGTTTTTTATCCGCGATCCTTTGAAGTTCTCGGATTTTATTCATACGCAGAAGCGTGATCCAGAGACGAACCTGAAGTCTCCGAAGATGATGTGGGATTTCTGGTCGCTTTCGCCGGAGAGTCTGCACCAAGTGACGATTCTGTTTTCGGACCGCGGCACTCCAGATGGCTATCGCCATATGAATGGATACGGTAGCCACACGTTTTCGCTGATCAATGCGAAGAACGAGTTGTTTTATGTGAAGTATCACTTCAAGACGAAGCAGGGGATTAAGAACTTCACTCGCGAAGAGGCCGACCACATGAAATCCGTGGACATGGATCACTCGCAGAGCGATCTCTTCCATTCGATCGAGAAGGGGGACTTCCCGAAGTGGACGGTGCAGATTCAGATCATGCCGGAGGCGGAGGCCGAGACCTACCACATCAATCCGTTTGACCTGACGAAGGTGTGGCCTCATGCGGACTATCCTGTGATCGAGATCGGTGAGCTGGAGTTGAACCGAAATCCGGTGAATTACTTTGCTGAGGTCGAGCAGGCGGCGTTCGATCCTAAAAATGTTGCTCCGGGTATGGGCTTCTCGCCGGACAAGATGCTGCAGGGGCGGTTGATCAGCTATCCGGATGCACATCGGTATCGCATCGGGGTGAACTACAATCTGCTTCCGATCAATGAGCCAAAGTGTCCGTACAACACGTACAACCGCGACGGGAGCATGCGCTTCGGTGAGAACGGCGGCAATGGTCCGAACTACGAGCCGAACAGCTTTGGCGGCCCGACGCAGGATAAGAAGTATCTTGAGCGTCCGGTGACTTATAACACCGCGACTGTGGGTAGATACGACCATCGCGAGCATGATGGCGACTACTACACGCAACCGGGTAACCTGTTCCGTCTGATGACACCGGATGCACAGGAGCGGCTGTGCGGAAATATTGCCGCCAGTCTGGGCCAGGTTGAGACGCGGATTCAGGACCTGCAGATCAACCACTTCTACAAGTGCGATTCAAAGTACGGTGATGGTGTCGCCAAGGCTATTGGACGCAGGATTGAAGAGATCGTGAAGAAGGAAGAGCTGGTTCATGTATAAGTAACTGACGGTGTTACGTAAAAGAGCGGCCCTCTGTGGGTCGCTCTTTTTGTTTGCCGGAAGGCGATTCAGCTTACGGGAGGGTGTGCATTTAAGGGCGGAGGGCCGGTGGTATTGGAATCGGGTTTGCGGCCTGGGTTCCATTCGGGTTTCCAGTCGGAGTCGGCGAGCCAGCGGATGGGATTGATCATCGAGGCGATGGCGTTGGTCATGTGGGTGAAGTCGATGGTGCGGATCTCGTCGCTGGGCTGGTGATAGTCCTTGTGGAGGCCGTAGCTGGAGACGGTTTGAGCGATGATTCCTTGTTGGGCTAGAGCGTAGTTGTCGGAACGGCGGAAGAAGTTTTCTTTGGGATGGGGGTCATTGACCAGGTGGGCACCGTGTTTCGCGAGTTCGGGGCCGAGGTTCGAGCGGTCGAAGCCGGTGAGCCAGAGGGTGCCGGCGGGGACTGCAGGGTCGGGGCGGCCGATCATCTCGAACTCGAGGTTGGTGACGATGCTGGCGAGTGGGACTGGAGGGTGCGCGAGGAAGGCTCGGTTGCCGAAGCCACCGAGCTCTTCAGAACCGAAAAGAGCGAAGACGATGGTTCGCTTCGGGTGTTGGCCGGTGGCGAGGATGTGGGCTAGTGTCAGTACGGCGGTGGTGCCGGAGGCGTCGTCGTCGGCTCCGTTGTAGTTGGTGTCACCAGAGGCGTTGGCGGGACCGATGCCGAGATGATCGAGGTGCGCGGTGAGCAGGATGACCTCGTTGGGAGCGGTGGTTCCACGCAGGATGCCGATTGCGTTCCAGGTCTCTTTTCGTGGGATGTCCTGGAATTTTGCGATGCGCTGCTGGGTTCGTGCGGGAAGCGGGTCGGGAAGGGCGGACTTTTGGAGGAAGGTGCCGTTGTCTCCTCCGGGTTCGAGGCCGAGGGATTGAAGTTGAGAGGCGACGAAGAGCGCTGCAATGTGCTCGTCACGTGTGGCTGAGCCGCGGCCGTGCAGTTCATCGTCGGCGAGAAAGTTCATATCTGCGCGAACTTCTTGTTGAAGGATGACGGAGGAGGATGTCGTTTGTTTGGCTGCTGCGTCGAACGAGTGAGCCTGTGACGCTTGAGACTTGAAGGGAAGAGTCAGGAACAGGATTGCGGCCAAAGGCAGAGAATATAAAAGCTTGGAGAGACACATTGCGGAAATTATAGAAGAACGGTCAAGGAATTAATTCCGTGCTGGCTGTGTCTGCTGCGAAGATAGAGAAAAGGGGTTTGGTGGCGATGGAACGAAGGGGAAGATTGCGGCGGTCGGTTGCATTGGGTGCCGTGATGATTTTGCCGGTCTTTACTGGCTGCACGGGATTTTTTCCTCCAGTCGATAATTCAGGTGGTGGTGGAACCGGTGCGACGGGGAATCAAGTGTACGTCTTGAATCAGACGACGAAGACTGTGAGTGGATTCGCTGTGGGTACGGGGACTCTGAAGGCGGTGAACAACTCGCCGGTCACACTTGGGTCGCAACCCTTTGCCGAAGTTGTAACTCCGAATGATGCTTTTCTTTATATTGCGGCGCAGGCATCGATCAACCTATATCTGATCAATTCCGATGGATCTTTAAGCGCGCCGAGCACTGGCGCTGAGCAGAATGCGGTGACTGCCGCTTCGCTGGCGGTTTCACCGGATGGGCAGTGGCTGATTGCTCTGGATAGCTTTACGCAGCAGTTGGACATTTACCAGATTAACTCGTCGACGGGGGCGTTGACGGCTCAGGCACAGTCGCCTGCTACGTATTCGCTTCATGCGGGGGCTGGGATTTGGCAGCCGTCGATGGTGCAGGTGTCGCCGGATGCGACACTGATTTTCGCTGCGCTTGGTACAGGTGGTGATGTCGTGTTTTCGTTCAACACGACGACAGGCCTTGCTACACAGGTACAAAGTCTGGCGAACGCGAATCCGAGCACTGGCGATTATGCAGTGGCCGTCGATCCGAAGACTGCGTACTTGTACATTGCGCGGAGCGGGACCAATGGTGGAGTTGCGGTGTACATCATTGGGTCGGGAGGGACGCTGAATTCAGTCACGGGTTCGCCGTTTGCCGCGGGAGTTGGGACGCAGTCGGTCATACTGGATAGTACTGGGACCTATGTGTATGCGGCGAATCGTACGGATGGCACGATCTCCGGGTATACGATTGCCCCGGGGACAACTCAGGCGGCTTTGACCTTGAACCCGCTGAGTGGGTCGCCGTATATGAGTGGGACTTCGGTGCAGTCGTTGGGGATCGACAGGACGGGCAAGTATCTGTTGGCGGCGGCGGGTGGCGGCGGCCCGGACCTGACGATGTACAGCTTCGATATTACGACTCCGGGCAAGCTGGATCCCGCTACGAGCATCAATACGGACACCGATCCAGCAGGGGCTATCGCGGTGGCGGTGACGCACTAATTCCTGCGTTCCTGGCTGGGACGCAGGTGTTGGAGTTGGTGCGTGGGTTATGGATTTGACGTGGCCGCCGTTAGTATGGAGAGAGTGTTGTGCTGTGACGCGGAGTTTCAGGGCTATCGTTTCTTCTTCTCGACAATTCGGTTTCGTGCGGTACTTTTCGCGTATTTGCAGCTTCATAACGCTTTCGATGGTGCTTATTGCGGGCGGGAGTGGCTGCTCGCGGCTGCGGCCTAAGCCGCCGGCGCAGTACGTGTATGTGACGGCAAAGCAGACGTTTCTGCGTGACCGGGTGGCAGCGGTGTCGAATCGCACGGCGACGGTGGAGAATGGCGATCGGCTTGAGGTGCTTGACCGCGGCCGGCGATTTGTAAAGGTGCAGACGGCCAAAGGGGAACAGGGTTGGATTGACGAGAAGGTGGTTGCGACCCAGGACGTCTTCGACGAGTTTGAAAAGTTGAAGCAGGATCACAAGGCCGATCCGGTGGTCGCCTCTGCGGTGGTGCGGGATGAGGTCTACATGCATGCCAAGCCTGGCCGCGATACGGAGAGATTCTTTCGGCTGGCGGAGGGCGAGAAGCTGAAGCTATTGGCGCGGGCGACGCTGGCCAAGCCTGTGCCGCCGGGGACGCGGGTGGCTAAGGCTGCTCCGGTTGCAACGGCGGCGACTGCAAATGGTGGCGTTGCGAAGGGCGCGAAGGGTGTTGCGGCTGCTGGAGCGCCGCCGGAGGAACCTGTGCCTGTGCCACCGGCGATGGAGGACTGGTGGCTGGTGCGAGATTCCAAGGGCGATACCGGGTGGCTTTACAGCAGGATGATGGATGTGGACGCTCCCGATGCGATTGCGCGGTACTCCGAAGGGCAGAGGATTGTGGGATCGTATGTTCTGACAACGGTGAACGATCCCGAGGCCGAGCAGGACGACAAGAATATTCCGATTTACGTGACGGTACTGAGTCCGTATAAGGCTGGGCTGACGTATGACTTCGATCAGGTACGCGTGTTTACGTGGAACGTGAAAAAGCATCGTTACGAGACGGGATATCGTGACAGGAATATCGAGGGATATTTGCCCGTCGATGTGAGGATGGGGACCGATCCTTACGGTAAGTCGCCAACGGCTACTACGCCGGCGCCCACGTTCTCGTATCGAGTGCTGGCGGATGATGCAGGGCCGGTGATTCCCGATCCTGTGACGGGAGCGATTGTGCCGGGCAAGACGGTGCTGAAGACCTATCGGCTGGAGAGCAACCTGGTGCGGCGGGTGCTTCCGCCGGGAACGACTGCGCCGGGAGAGGCTCACCCGGAGCCCGTGTCGGATAAGAAGAAGGGCGCGGCGGCTAAGGGCGGCAAAGGAAAAAAGAAGCGGTAGGTCGGCCTGATATCGATTGCGTGCGTGAGTCGAAGTGACTATGAGCGATCAGGAGGAGCGGCTATTCGGTGGCAACGTGGCGGAGGCGGTGGTTCGCATCGGCGCGACCGTTCGCAAGCCTGCGACAGAGGCGACGAGTAGTGTTGAAGCGCTTCTGGAACATCTCTTCGAGGTTGGGTTTAGAGGGGCTCCGCGAACTTTAGGCCGGGATGAGAAGGGCCGTCATGTACTGGAGTATGTGTCTGGAGCGACGCAAGAGCCTTTCTCGTACACGAGTGAGGAGTTGGAGCGCGTGGGGCGACTGATTCGGGAGTTTCACGCGGCTGCGAAGAGTTTTGTTCCTCCGGCCGGTGCGCAATGGAAGGTTGTCATCAGGCCGGACGCGGAGGAGTTGATCTGTCACCATGACCTTGCGCCGTGGAATTTAGTACGAGGTGGAGAGCGGTGGGTCTTTATCGATTGGGATGGGAGCGGGCCCGGGTCGGTTTTGTGGGATGTGGCCTATGCTGCGCAGACCTTTGTACCTCTAATCCATGGTGGAGAACCTACCATGGACGCTCCGCGGCTGCGCTGCTTCGTTGATGGGTATGGGCTGGATCGATCGCAGCGTGAGAAGCTGCCTCAACTGATGGTCGCTCGAACGAGAGCGATGTTTGAATTGGGCGAGCGTGCGGCGATAACCGGCGAGCAACCCTGGGCTCGACTTCATGCGAAGGGAGACGGCAGTCGTCATTGGAGGCAGGCTGCGGACTATGTCGAGCGGCATCTGGAGATTTGGAAGGATTCGCTGCTTTCTGACTATGACCACGGTGATTGCGGTCAGGCGTAGAAGGCCGCGATGGAGTCGACTACGGTTTGCTGTTCGTCTTCGCGTAGTTCGGGATACATGGGCAGAGCCAAGACCTCCTTGGCGGCAGCTTCGCTGACGGGGAAGTCGCCCTGCTTGTAGCCGAGGTGGGCAAGGCTGGTCTGCAGATGCAACGGGACAGGGTAGTAGATCTCGCTGCCGATCTTATGGTCGGAGAGGTATTGGCGAAGTTCGTCGCGGCGGGGAGTACGAATGACGTATTGATGAAAGACGTGGCCAGCGCGCGAGTCGGTGATCGGTAGGACTATTCCTTCGTTTGTGTTGGACGCGGTGAGTTTTGCTGCATGGAATAGCTGCTCGTAGCGAGCGGCGTGGTCCCGGCGCTGATGGTTCCACTTGGGCAGGTAGCGGAGTTTGACCTCGAGGACTGCGGCCTGGATCGAGTCAAGGCGGGAGTTCCAGCCGATCTCTTCGTGATAGTAGCGGCGGCGCATGCCGTGGGCGCGGAGGATGCGGGCGTGGTCGTCAATTGCGGCGGACGTAGTGGTGACGAGGCCGGCGTCTCCCATGGCGCTTAGATTTTTGGTGGGATAGAAGCTGAAGGCGGCGGCGTCGCCAAGGGCTCCTGCGGGGATTCCGTTCCATGTGGCGCCGAAGGCCTGGGCGGCATCTTCGATGAGGAGGAGGTTGTGGCTTTGTTTTATTGCGGTGAATGCGTCCCAGTCGGCACATTGTCCGTAGAGGTGAACAGGGAGGACTGCTTTGATGTTTTCGCCTGCGCTGGAGCGTAGAAGCTCTTCTACCGATGCGGGAGAGAGATTGAAGGTGGTGGCGTCGATGTCGGCAAGCAGAGGCGTGGCGCCGGCACGGAGGATCGCGCTGACTGTGGCGAAGAAGCTGAAGGGGGTTGTGATGACGGCATCACCGGGACCGACGTTGGCAGCGGCCAAGGCGAGCCAGATGGCGTCTGTACCGCTTGCGCAGCCGATGGCGTGAGGGGCGGCACAGGCGACGGCTGCGGCGTGCTCGAAGCTGGTGACCTGGGGGCCGAGGATAAAGTGCTGCGAGGCGCAGACAGCTTCGATGGAGTCCAGTATTTCCTGCCGGAGAATGGCGAACTGGCGGGAGAAGTCAAGCATTGGAACGGATTGCGAGTTACGGATGGTCACATTTGCCATGGTATATCGGTCGTATGTAGCTGTGGGGACAGCGCTAGTCTTTCGTTCTGCATTGCAATGCGTCTAACGGAGTATTGCGTTCGTCTCTACAATGTGGCGAGGCAAGTTGATTATTGCCGTAGATGCTCGTATTGTTGACAGTCTTGGCTTTAGACTTAGCCGTTGGATGCGCTGAGTTTTGTTCTAAAGCCGATGGGTCACAGCGAACGCTCATTGCAGTATGAACATTTTTGGACAAAGGAGATCGGCCCCATGGAATCAAAGCCGGCACAGAACATTCAGGACACTTTTCTCAATACAGTGCGAAAAGACAAGAGTCCGATCACGATTTACCTGGTAAGTGGCGTGAAGCTAACGGGGAAGATTCGGTCGTTCGATAAATACTCCGTGCTGCTGGAGAACAACAGCCAGGAGCAACTGATCTTCAAACATGCGATCTCGACTGTAGTGAGCGGACGTGCGGGAGTACATGGCGATGTGCGCAGCGACGTGAAGCCAGAGTTGCGGGCGTCGGTAGGTTCGGCTCCTGCTGCTGGTTCGCCGGTGCAAGAGGCGACAGGGACCCAAGGCCGCTAGCCGTTGACAACTGAAGGCGGGAAGATCGATGAAGTGAAGCCCGTGAAGCGCAGCCTGGTCGCTGCGCATGAGGCGGCACGCCAGGCGCGGGCTAGCCTGTCGCAGGCGGAACGTGCAGTGTTGGTGGCTGTAGAGTTTACCGGCAATCGGCGAAAGCTGACGGCTGCGGCGAGGCTCGCAAAGACTGCAGCGGCCGTCTCGGCCAGGACTGACTTGGACGGCGGGGATTTTTCTTCTGTACCGAAGGCGGCTGACATCGACTTTGACGCTTCATTGGCTGAGTTTGAAGAACTTGCCAGGAGCGCGGGTGCCGAAGTAACAGCCACTCTGATACAGCGGCGGCCGAAGCCCGATCCGGCGACGCTGGTGGGGCAAGGAAAGCTGGAGGAGATCGAGGGCGTGATTGCCTCGACGGGTGCCGATCTGGTGCTGTTCGACCATGATCTTTCGCCGTCGCAGCTGCGTAACCTTGAGGCAAAGTTGCCGTGCCGGGTGATTGATCGAACCCAATTGATTCTGGATATCTTTGCAAGACATGCGCGGACGCGAGAGGGCCAGCTTCAGGTGGAGTTGGCGCAACTGGAGTATCAGTTACCACGGCTGGCTGGGCGTGGAAAGGCGATGTCCCAGTTGGGCGGTGGTATCGGTACGCGCGGGCCGGGTGAGACGCAGCTGGAGACGGATCGACGAAAGATCAATCTGCGAATCGATCACGTGAAAGAGCAACTGGAGTCGGTGCGACGAATTCGCCGGCAGCAGAGGCAGCGAAGAGAGGCGGTGCCGGTGCCAGTGGTTGCGTTGGTGGGCTATACCAACGCGGGCAAGAGTACTCTCTTCAATGCGTTGACCGAGGCAGGGGTGCTGGAGTCGTCGCGGATGTTTGCGACGCTCGATCCCAAACTGAGGCAGTTGACACTTCCTTCGCGAAGGAAGATTTTGCTCTCGGATACGGTGGGATTTATTCGTAACCTTCCGCATACGCTGGTTACCAGCTTTCGGGCGACGCTGGAGGAGGTGGAGCGCGCGGAGCTTTTGCTGCATATTCGCGACGCCTCAAGTCCGATGGTGGAAGAACAGAAGACGCAGGTTGAGAAAGTGCTCGCCGAATTGGATGTTTCGAAGAAACCTGTGATTGAGGTGCTGAACAAGATCGATCTGGTTACGGAACACGAAGATATGCCAATGGGAGCGCCGGGAAGTGTGGCTGTATCTGGCCTAAAGAGGCTTGGGCTCGATCATCTGATGGCAGCGATTGATGCGGCGCTGGTGGTAGATACACTGATTGAGATGCAGTTTCGCCTGCCTCAGTCGGAGGGTGCGGTGTTGGCTGCGCTGGAAGCTGGGGCCGTCGTCGAGGGGAAGCGTTTCGAGGGAAATCTGGCTTTTGTTACGGCACGTGGGCCGGCTTCGCTGCTGAACAGATTTAGGAGATTTCGTGAACAGGTTCGTTGAGCGCACAAAGGCTCTTAACTAGCATAGGCCGCCTGATGGGGAGCGGAGGTGGTGTCCCCAATCACGCGACCTATGTGACCCAGATCTTAGGGTCCAGGTGGTGTCTTAAGTCTAGTCCTTTGGTGCAGGAAGTCAAAGGGAAGTTGAAATTATCTGCACTGAGACCGCGCAACGGTAAATGCGCGAATATCGCTCAGTGTGCGCGATATTCATCAGATGCTCGGTTGACACTGTTGTAACCGCTTTGCTAAAACTAGGTGTACCTCGAACTAGCATGCAGCGCCTGCTCCAGTATTTTCTGGAACACGGTAGCGGTGTGAGACCGCTCACTTACAGGACTTCCAAGCGGCCCCGGCCGACCCCATTCATGGATCAGATACTGAATCAACTCGGTGGACTTGTGCTCGGCTCTGTGCCGACTATTGTTCTGTTTATTTTGCTAGTGGCAGCTTATGGTTTGCTGGTTCGACGACCATTGGATCGTGTGCTGGCTGAGCGACGTGCACGCACCACAGGTGCAATCGAGCAGGCGCGGAGAGCGATTGCGGCGGCCGAGGCTGAGACCGCGGCGTACGAAGAAAAATTGCGTCATGCCAAGGCTGAACTATTCCAGATGCGTGAAAAAAGGCTGAAACAGTGGAACGCGGACCGCGAGGCGGCGCTGACACAGGCTCGTCAACATATGCACGATCGCGTTAGCGGAGCCAAGCAGGAGATTGAGCAGAGTGCGCATGAGGCGCGACTTCAAATCGCAGGAGTGAGCGAGGAGTTGAGTTCGCGGATCGTCAGTGCGTTACTTCCAGCCGATGTACGGGCAACGGAGGTTGCGCAGTGAAGATTTCTTTTGTGAAGAGGCTGCTGCCAGCCGCGATTTTAACGGGCTTGCTGTTTCTGCCTGTTTCCCATCTGAAGGCGCAGGATGCGGTTGCTACGAAGTCAGATGCTGGACGGCAAGACGCGTCTCAGAGTCAGACCTCGGAGCAGGGCAAGCAAGAAGAAGATGAGAACGACAAGTATCTCCACTCAGATGCCGTCCGCGGGTTAGGTGCGAAGATTGGATTGAGCGCAGAGCAGGCAGCTACCTGGTTTACGGTTGCGAACTTTGTAGTTCTGGCGGGGCTCGTGGGCTGGTTTCTATTGAAGATCCTACCCAAGACTTTCCGTGATCGAAGCACGGTGATCCAGAAGCAATTGGTGGATGCTCGTACGGCGACCGAAGATGCTAATGCCAGATTGCGCAGCGTAGAAGATCGGTTGAGCAAGCTGGACGGTCAGATTGCGGCAATGCGAGCCCAGGCAGAAAAGGATTCCGCGCTTGATGAGCAGCGCATTGCGGCGAGCGTCGAAGAAGAAAAACAAAAGATTCTTGCGACGGCGGAGCAGGAGATTGCTGCTGCGACGGCGCTAGCGCAGCGTCAAATTCAGCAGTACGCGGCTGAACTTGCCATCGAGCAAGCGGCACACAAGTTGGTGGTGACGGCGGAGACGGATCGACTGTTGGTACAGAGTTTTGCGCAACGGCTTGCAGGTGAAGATTCCAAGAAAGGACAAAACTGATGTCGGTCCTTTCCTTGCGGTACGCTCACGCGTTTGCCGCGGTCGCGGCTTCCGCCAATCTGAATGCCGCCGAGGCGGAACAGCAGTTGGGTGATTTTAGTGGGACGCTGTCCGGTAGTCATGATCTACGTGAAGTTTTGATGAATCCTTCGATCGCGAACGAGCAGAAGCTGAAGGTACTGGATGCGATTGCAGCGCGCATTGGGATGTTTCCGCAAGTGCGGAATTTTATCGCGGTGATTATGCAAAATCAGCGTCTGAGTGAGTTGAACGAGATTTTGAGTGAGTACCACCTCGTCGCGGATGAGCAGGCCCATGTAGCAGAGGCGGAGATTACGAGTGCTCGTCCGCTGAATGACCAGGATCGCGCGGAACTCGAGGCTCAGGTTGTGAAACTTGCCGGAGGGCGGGTTCGGGCTACCTATCATGAGGATGCGACGCTGCTCGGCGGGGCTGTTGTCCGCCTTGGTTCCACGGTGTATGACGGGTCAATCCGGGCACAGTTGCAGCAGTTGAAGCAGAAGCTTGTGAACGCATAGAGCCCTAACCGGTAATGGCGCTAGTTTTTCAAGATTTGACACGAATCGAGTAGAAGGAAGACATGGCACAGATCAAGGCGGATGAGATTACAGAACTGCTTCGCCAGCAGATTGAGAACTTCGAGCAGCGCATCCAGGTGGATGAGGTCGGAACGGTCATCTCGCTGGGCGACGGAATTGCGCGTGTGCATGGCCTGGATAAGGTAATGGCCGGCGAGCTGATTGAGTTTCCGCACGGCGTTGCAGGTCTCGCGATGAACCTCGATGAAGATCAGGTCGGCGCGGTGCTGCTGGGTGATTACACGGAGATCAGCG
This sequence comes from uncultured Edaphobacter sp., assembly GCA_964658525.1. Lineage (GTDB taxonomy): Bacteria > Acidobacteriota > Terriglobia > Terriglobales > Acidobacteriaceae > Edaphobacter. The sequence goes on along the minus strand of CAZZZG010000040.1, from coordinate 18,436 downwards.
AAGGCGATCAGGTGAAGCGAACCGGCAAGATCATGTCCGTACCGGTAGGCGAGGCTCTGATCGGTCGTGTCGTGAATGCGTTGGGTCAGCCGATCGATGATAAGGGGCCGATCAATACGGACAAGTATCTGCCTGTCGAACGGCTTGCTCCTGGCGTTATCGATCGTCAGTCGGTGCGAGAGCCGATGGCCACTGGCATCAAAGCGATCGACACGATGATTCCGATTGGTCGCGGCCAGCGTGAACTGTTGATCGGTGACCGGCAGACCGGCAAGACTGCCATCGCGCTCGACACGATCATCAACTCCGCCAAGAACAACCTGATCTGCATCTATTGCGCGGTTGGGCAGAAGCGTTCTTCGGTTGCGCAGGTGGTGCAGACACTCGAAGAGCACGGCGCGATGGCTTATACCATCGTCGTCGCTGCGACCGCTTCAGAACCGGCACCGATGCAGTATCTAGCGCCCTTTGCCGCAACCGCGATGGGAGAGTACTTCCGTGACAGCGGCAAGCACGCGCTTGTGATCTACGACGATCTTTCGAAGCATGCTGCCAGCTACCGCGAGATTTCGCTTTTGCTTCGTCGTCCCCCTGGGCGTGAAGCTTACCCGGGTGACGTTTTTTATCTTCACTCGCGTCTTCTGGAGCGCTCGTCGAAAGTATCTGACGCGCTCGGGGGCGGTTCGCTAACGGCTCTGCCGATCATCGAGACGCAAGCTGGCGACGTTTCGGCTTACATTCCCACGAACGTGATCTCGATTACTGATGGGCAGATCTTTCTGGAGACGGACTTGTTCAACTCGGGCGTGCGGCCTGCGGTCAACGTTGGTCTTTCGGTGTCGCGTGTCGGTTTCTCGGCTGCAATCAAAGCAACGAAGCAGGTGGGGGCAACCCTGAAGCTTGATCTGGCGCAGTATCGCGAGTTGGCTGCATTCTCACAGTTTGGCTCGGACCTGGACAAGGTGACGCAACAACAACTCAGCCGTGGACAGCGCTTGACGGAGTTGCTCAAGCAGCCTCAGTTCCAGCCGCTCACTGCGGAGAAGCAGGTTGCGATTCTCTTTGCTGGCGTGAACGGGCTTCTGGATGATGTCGAAGTGAGCGATCTGCGGGCGTTTGAGGATGGCTTCTATCCTTACCTCGAGTCGACTCAGGCTTCTATTCTGACCGATATTGCCACGAAGAAGGCTCTCGATGACGACTTGAAGGCTCGTTTGACGGCGGCGATCAAAGAGTACAAAGGAAACTTCCTCGCGGATCGCAAGGATAAGAAAGAGACGGCTGCGGCCAAGTAAACCATGGCAAACGTACTCGATTTACGGCGCCGCATCCGAAGTGTGAAAAACACGCGGCAGATTACCAAGGCCATGAAGATGGTTTCGGCGGCGAAGCTGCGGCGGGCGCAGGAGCATGCGATGCAGGCGCGCCCCTACGCGCAGATGCTGATCAATGTGCTTGAATCCCTGGTGCGCCGCACTGACATTTATAACGAGCACACCGGTAAGATTCTTCATCCTCTGCTGATTGAACGCGAAGAAAAGAATGTCCTCGTCATTGTGATAGCAGGCGACAAGGGGTTTGCGGGCGGCTTCAACTCGAATGTTGGCAAGGCTGCGCAGAAGTTTGTCGATACGCGCGTTGCGAAGGGAGAGAACATAGATCTCGAGCCGATTGGGAAGAAGGCGATTGCTTTCTACAAGAGAAAGTTTCCCGCGGCGAACTACGAGAAAACTGAAGAGCACTACGACAACGATCTAGCGACACATTTTGAGACGATCCGTCATCGTGCTGGGCAGATTGAGGTTGCCGCAGAGCATCCGGATCTCTTGGCAAAGACCGATGTCAAGGCCGTTTCGGATTTGGCCCATTCGATCATTGAACGCTATGAAAGGTCGGAGATCGACGCGGTCTATCTCGTCTATAACGAGTTCAAGTCGGTACTCGTGCAGCGGATTGTCGTGGAAAAGCTGCTGCCGATTGCTGAGCTTGGGGCGCAGAATGTTGAGTCTTCGATTGAGCCGACCCAGGAAGAGCGGGATGCGGCTGTCCGAGCGGCGCAATCTGAAGGCATCAGCATTCATGTGCCAGAGGCGAGCGAGATGGAAGAGGAAGCCAAGAAGTTTGGTACAGCCAACGTTGACTACATCTTCGATCAATCGCCCGAGACGCTCTTCCGGCATCTGATGCCACGCTATGTAACCACGCAGATCTTTCATGCTCTGCTGGAGTCCACTGCTGCCGAGCACGCGGCACGTATGACGGCAACCGATGCTGCGACGAAGAACGCAGGGGACCTGATCGACAGCCTGAGCCTCACCATGAACCGCGTTCGGCAGGCAGCAATTACCAAGGAAATTATCGAGATTGTAAGTGGTGCGGCTGCTCTGTAGTGACAGACGGCTGCAATAACGAAAAGAGACCTATGGCAGAGAATATTGGAAGAGTAATTTCGATCAGCGGACCGGCCGTTGACGTTCAATTCGAAGAATCGCACATGCCCCCTATCTTTCAGGCGATCCGCGTCGTCAGCGAGGGCTTCAATGTGCCTGCACCGCTCGACGTCATTCTCGAGGTTCAGCAGCATCTTGGCGAAGGCCGTGTGCGCTGTATCGCGATGGTCGCCACCGAAGGCATGGTTCGCGGAATGAAGGCGATCGATACCGGGTCGGGCATTATGGTGCCAGTGGGTCGCGAGACTCTGGGACGCGTACTCAATGTGCTTGGGGAACCAGTAGACGAACTTGGTCCGGTAAACGCCAAGGTACATATGCCGATTCACCGGCAGGCACCGGCGTTTGACGAACAGTCGACCAGCGAAGAGATGTTCGAGACCGGAATCAAGGTCATCGACCTCATCCAACCATTCTTGAAGGGCGGTAAGATCGGTCTGTTTGGCGGCGCGGGTGTCGGCAAGACGGTCATCATCCAGGAGCTGATCAACAACGTCGCGAGTCAGCATGGAGGGTTCTCGGTATTTGCGGGTGTTGGTGAACGAACCCGCGAAGGCAACGACCTGTGGATGGAGTTTCAGGAGTCGGGCGTTATTGACTTGAAGGACCTGCCGAAGAGCAAAGCGACGCTGGTCTATGGACAGATGACTGAGCCGCCAGGGGCGCGTCTCCGTGTGGCGCTGACGGGCCTTACGGTGGCGGAGCACTTCCGTGATGAAGAGGGCGCGGATACGTTGCTGTTTATCGATAACATCTTCCGGTTTACGCAGGCGGGTTCTGAGGTTTCGACGCTGCTTGGCCGTATGCCTTCGGCTGTGGGCTATCAGCCGAACCTGGCAACAGAGATGGGCGAGTTGCAGGAGCGGATTACCTCGACGAAGAAGGGCTCGATCACCTCGGTGCAGGCTGTCTACGTGCCCGCCGACGATTTGACTGACCCGGCGCCGGCGACGACCTTTGCTCACCTGGATGCGACGACCGTACTTTCTCGTCCGTTGTCGGAACTGGGTATCTATCCTGCTGTCGATCCGCTTGCTTCAACCTCACGTATCCTGTCTCCGCGTGTTGTCGGACAGGAGCACTACGATGTGGCGCAGGGCGTGAAGAAGATTCTGCAGCGATACAAAGACCTGCAGGACATCATCGCGATTCTTGGAATCGATGAGCTCTCGGAAGAGGACAAGATTACCGTGGCGCGTGCGCGTAAGGTGCAGCGGTTTCTGTCACAGCCGTTCCATGTAGCTGAGATCTTCACCGGTATCCCAGGCGCTTATGTGAAGGTTGCAGATACGGTTCGAAGCTTCAAAGAGATTATCGAAGGCAAGCACGACGATATTCCAGAACAGGCCTTCTATCTGAAGGGCGGCATCGAAGATGTGATTGCGGCCGCAGAGAAGATGAAGCAGACGGCATAACTCAATGGCAGAGACGACGAGCAATACGGGGTTGTTAGCGGTTCGGCTGGTAACGCCGGACCGTATTCTGCTGGATGCCACGGCTGAGGCGGTAGAGCTGCCCTCGATGTCAGGGTATCTGGAGGCGTTGTATGGTGCTGCGCCGCTGCTAGCAGAGCTCGGTGCCGGTGAAGTGCGGCTCCATGGTGGGAGCTCAGGCGATCAGAAGTTTTTCGTGGCATGGGGTTTTGTGGAGGTGCTGCCGGACCGGGTGACGATCCTGGCGGAGACCGCGCTGCATCCGAACGAGATCGACGTCCCTGAGGCTCAGAAGGAGCTTCAGGAGGGGGAGAAGCTCTGGCGGGAAGCTGGCGACGATGGCGAGAAATATGACGAAGCGAACGCTATTACGCGGAAGGCGGAAGAGAAGATCGCCTCTGCTGAGGGCAAGAGCAGGTAGTCTGTTGTTTTACTCAGGAAGTTGAAAGCCGTCCGTATGGGCGGCTTTTTCGCGTCTGAAAACTTTTAGTGATTTTCTCCCTCGGTCGAAGGCTTCCGCGTGGTCTCTACAACCTCATCGATTAGACGTGCGGCCCGATGGTGTCGGACAAATTTGTGCAATTTGTCAAAATGTTGTCTTTTCCCCAAAAAAGCCAGGAAACGAGAAGCTTATTTAAGACAAGATGAATCACATTTCCAAGTGAAATGCAGGCAAGTGCATCCTGACCCAATTCCAGTATTTCTTCCGCTTGTTTGTGGAAGAGATCGGCTTTCCGGATCCGGGCCAGTTGTGAAGCCAAAACGCCGTGTGAACCAGCTCAGGCGTTATTGAGACAAGCGCCCACCTACGATGAGCCTGGGGCGATCGAAAAAAGTAGCTGATTGCCAGCTATCAAAGGAGTTGCCGATGCGTTCTGAGCTGATTTTTGATGCGCTCATTTGCGAGTCAAACCGATATCTATTATGCAGGCTTGTCGCTAAGGGAACCCGCAAGCTGCACCGACCAAATACCCGTGTGGAAGATACGACTAACGAGATGCTCGAACGCCTGAGCGAACCGGCTTCAACGTCCAAGGCGATGGTGACAGGGCAGATACCAGCAGAGAGGCAACGTGCAGCTTGATGCGTTCGGCACGTCGTTAGCTGAGAGCCTCCTCAGGGAGGGCAAGAGGTAATTATGTCAACTTCATTTACAAAACCGAACGGTTTTTCACAAAAGACAGGAACTTCTAACGCCTTTCGAAAGAACGTCGCCTGGTATTTGCTATTTCTCGAACATCTAGACGAGTTCGCGACACTGGCGTGGTACCTCGTCGCGGACCACCGTCTGGTCGAAGAGGCGATTCAACGCACGATGGTGCAGTTAGACGCAATTCCGTTCGATGTCTCGATGCCGTTGCTCGCATATAACCAGGCGCGGGAGACACTCATTACGCAGGCGATCGCAGGACTTGGGTTGGGACGCAAAGGAAGTGAAGCAGGCGCTGTGTATTTGCCCAGTACCCTTGGCGAGCTGCCTGACCTGCCGCGATTGGCGTTTATGCTAAAACTCGTTTTGCGATCTTCAGAGATCGAAGTGGCAAAGTTTCTGGATGTAACGCCGTCCAAAGTGAGGGAGTTGGTTCAGGCTGCGATTGATCGTCTGAGCTTGCGGGTGCCCTTTTCTGTCTTGAATGGATGCTATGACGCGTGATTGGCAAAATTCTCAAAGTTAAAAGACCGAACCCGGATTGCTCCGGGTTCGATCTTCGGACGTGTACTGAAGGTGATCGATTAGGAAGCTTTCTTCGTCTTTACAACGGGAGTCGGAGTCTCTGCGGCTGACTCAGCCTGTTGACGGAGAGCGTGGATCACAACGCGCAGCATCTCTTCCTCAGGCGCAGGTTTGCCGGTGAAGATCTCGAACTGCCGGGCTCCCTGCTGAACGAACATCTCGATACCGGTGATGATGGGAATGCTCTGCTGCCTTGCGAGACGGAGTAGTGGGGTTTCGAGCGGGTTGTAGACCAGGTCGAAGACCAGCTTGGTGTTGAGGTCTGAGGCTTCGAGGATCGGCGTGCTTTTGATGCCGGCCATACCCACCGGCGTCGCATTGACGATCACGTCGAAGGTGGTTTTGGACAGAGCATCTTTCTTGATCGTCTTAGAACCAGACTGCTTGGCAAGCTTCTGCGCGGTCTCGGCGGTGCGATTGAGGATGAAGACCTCTGCTCCCTTATCGCGCATACCGAAGACGGCGGCGCGAGCGGCTCCGCCGGCACCGAGAACGAGAGCCTTTGCTCCGCGGAGGGATATTCGCTTCTCGATGGGGCCGGTGATTCCGGCGACATCTGTGTTGAAGCCGTAGAGCTTGCCGTCCTGGCGGAGGACCGTATTGCACGCACCAATTTTGGCCGAGAGGGGGTCGGTCTTCTCAAGGTGTGCCATGATCTCCTGCTTGAGGGGCATGGTGACGCTGAGACCCTGGATAGGGATCTCGTGCACGAGTTTGAGCAGGTCGGCGAGTTTGTTTGCCTGAAGCGCAAGATAAACCGCATTTACGGTCTCGCGTCGGAAAGCCGTGTTCATCATGATGGGCGAGAGCGAGCTGCGAATCGGGTTTCCGGCGACACCGTAGACCTTGGTTGCTGCGTCGACCTGATCGATGCGGTAGGTTTCGATCAGTGTGCGGGCGGCGATCTGGCCGGGGCCGGTCTCCTCGCCAGCTGTTGCTGCGGCGAAGGTAAAGGCGCTGCCGGCGCGAAGTCCGAGGACGCGGGAGATGATGCCTGCGTCGCCCATACAGATACCAACGATGTTGGAGTGGTCATCCATGCGCTCGATGAAGCGCATGAGAGTGACGTTGTCTGTGAGACTTTTGGCAGTGGGTACGATCTTGATGAAGTCGGGCCGAAAGGGCTCGATGCGCTTGAAGATACCGTCAAGATCCTTGGTGGCTGCAAAGTCGTGATGGCTGATGATGAGCGCGACGCCTGTTTCGCGAAGCTTCTGGAGTTCGCCTTTCTTCAGGCTCTCTGCCGATTCGAGTTCAAGATCGACGATATGGAAGCCGGAGGTTCCGGCCTTGGAGAGGATCTCCATCTCGGCGGCGAGATTGCCGGAGAATTTACCCCCGTTGGCGGCGCGACGACAGGTCGCGATGGCAGTGACCGCGGTGTTGTCGCTTAGAAAATGTTTCAGTTTCGGCAGGGCGAGGAGAGGCTTCTCCAGGTAGTCGAGGCGGAACTCGAGAAAAGGCGTCTCTTTGACGACAGCGGTAGCTTTTTCAAGCATCTCGGCAGGCGTGGCGCCAATGATGGCGACGCAGACTTTACCGATACGGGAACGAAGAAATTGGGGGGTTACGCTGGGCACATTCACTCTCATGTCTACAATCGCGGTATATTACAGACCCACGGGGAAGGATGCAAATTTTCGTTGAAATATAAGGAGTTTACTTCCTGTCCTTGCAACGTTACTCGGTTTCGTCTCTTTGGATGCGCGAGACAGATCGAAGACACTAGAAGTAGACGCTATATCTCGAAGAATGTTACTTGTCGCTAGTTGAAGGAGGAATGGGAATCTTGCAGGTAGGCGGGGATTGTGAACGGGCTGTTAGACGATATTACTGCGGCGAAATGTTGAAAATGCTTATCAAAGTAAGGGGTTAGCGTGAGTCAAGAGATCAAAACGATGCGAAATGGGGCGTGGGATAGGTTGGAGTGGTTGCGGCATGGTTTCAGCACCCGGAGTGGAGGTGTTTCGGGGGTTTATGGGGGAAAATCGTTGAATCTGGGATGGACTAAAGAGGATGACAGGGCGTCGGTGGCGGAAAATCGACGTCGACTTGTGCGGTTTCTCGATGGTGATTTGGGGGATAAACGTGGTTCGGTGCTGGTGGGAGTGCGGCAGATTCACTCGAACATCGTGAGAGTAGTTCGGGATGGGGATGGGGCACTGGAGGGCAGGCTTGAGACGGCTGAGGGAAAGGCAGTTCTCGAGGGGGATGGCCTGATTACCAACGTTCCGGGAGTGCTTCTAGGGGTGGGGACGGCTGATTGCGTTCCGGTTCTGGTGGTGGATGGGAAGAATAGAGCGGTTGGGGCATTTCATGCGGGATGGCGGGGAACTGTGGCTCAGATCGTGGAGCGCGGAGTGGCGATGATGGTGGACGAGTATGGGTCGCGGGTAGAGGATCTAGAGGCGGCGGTTGGGCCGAGTATTGGTGCTTGCTGTTACTCGGTGGGCAAGGAGGTGCATAACGAATTTCACGAGCGGTTTGGGTATGCGGCGGATCTTTTTCGAGTGGGTGTCGACGAAAAGGACGCCAAAATTTATTTGGATCTGTGGGAAGCGAATCGAAGACAACTATTGAATGCCGGAGTGAGAGAAGAGCAAATCACCGTGTTGGGGGAGTGTACGGCTTGCGAGGTCGATGCGAGAGGCGAGCAGAAATATTTTTCGCATCGTGGAGAGAAGGGTATTGCAGGGAGAATGCTGAGCGTTGTGGGTGTAGCTGGATAGCTTTTCGCTGCCGAAACGAAAAGAGTCAGGACCACTCTGAATGAGCGACCCTGACTCTTCTTCTGTCTGCGAGCTTAGTCACGTTGATACTTTCAAAACAGCGGTCCCGATCTACTACTTTTACGAATGTTTAGTCCATCAGTTTTCGCGTGAAGTAGGTGTACTGTTCGGCGCGGGTGTTGGCCTGTTCTTTGAGATTGGCTCCCGGGGCGTGACCACCTTCGATGATCTCGTCGTAGAAGAAGGGCTTGTGAAACTCTTCGAGGCGAGCGGCGAATTTGCGTGCGTGGACAGGTCCTACACGGTCATCCTTGGTTGTGGTGAAGATGAGAGGTTCGGGATAGTTCGCATTGGGGTCAAGCTGGTTGTAAGGGGAGATGTAGGCGAGAAACTTTCGCTCCTCTGGGATGGTGACAGTGCCGTATTCTCCGACCCAGGAAGCGCCTGCTGCGATCTGTTCGTAGCGGAGCATATCGAGTAGGGGTACCTGAATGACGACGGCATTCCACATCTCGGGGTGTTGAGTAAACTCGACGCCCATGAGGAGGCCGCCGTTGGAGCCACCGACGATACCGAGGCGACGGGGCGAGGTGATCTTGCGGGTGAAGAGATCCAGACCGACTGCCGTGAAGTCCTCGTAGATGCGCTCGCGATGGGTTTTGAGACCGGCTTCATGCCAGGCTGGGCCGAACTCTCCGCCGCCCCGTATGTTTGCGAGGACGAAGGTGCCGCCTCGCTCAAGCCAAAGCTTGCCGAGGACGGGGTTGTAGAGAGGTGTCATGGAGACTTGAAAGCCGCCGTATGCGTTCATCACGGTGGGATTCGAGCCGTCGTACTTGATGTCCTTGTGTCGGACGAGGAAGTATGGGACTTTGGTCCCGTCTTTGGAAGTCGCTTCGAGCTGTTCAACGACGAGGTTGGATGCGTCGAACTGCGCGGGAAGGGTCTTTGCCTCCTTCAGACCGGTTGAGGAAGCGTCACCCAGAAGAAGAGAGGAAGGCGTAAGGAAGCCAGTGGTCTGAACGAAGAATTTGTCGTCGGAGCTGTTGGCAGAGGAGATTTCGACACTGAGATTGTCGGGGATGTCGAGCGGCTTACGAGTCCAGGTGTTTTTGTCATGAGTGTAGACGTAGGCGCGACCTTGAACGTGGTCGAGCGTGGTGATCAGCAGGTGGTTTTTCGTTGTTGCGGCGTCCTGAAAGAACTCCTTGGGGGTGGGAGTGAAGACGGCGACGGGTTTGAGATGGACGGGATCTTTTCTAACGGCATCAAGATTGAGCGCTATCAAGGAGCCTTGAGGGAAGGAGTCAGAAAGCCCCTGTGGCTTCCAGTCTTCGTTGAGTTCGACGAAGATCTGTCCATCGAGCATTCCGTGAAGCTGGCACTTTGCAGGGAGTGAGATTTTTTGGGTGCTACCTGGTGCATAGAAGGAGATTTCGTGCTCGAAAAAGTTCAGCACTCGATCTATGACAACGACCGTATGTCCTTGACCGTCCTGAATAGTGAATGGGATGACTTGAGTGTCGGTGGGTGCGCCCCTGTAGACTTCCTTCGCCTGGTCAAGGGGTTGGCCGCGCTTCCACAGCTTGACGACGAATGGATAGCCGGATTGGGTCATGGTTCCGTCGCCCCAATTACGGGCGACCAAGAGTGCGTCTTTGTCGACCCAGGCTACATCTTGTTTGGACGTGGGCAACACGAAACCATTCTTTCTAAATTCACTGGTTTTGAGGTCGAACTCCCGTTGGGTATCGGCGTCTTCGCCGCCGTCGGAGAGCGAGACGAGACAGAGGCTGTTGCCGGGATAGAGACAGTTGAGTCCCTTTTGGACCCATTTCTGTTTGTCCTTAGCGGCGAGAGCGTCGTAGTCGATGACTGTGTGCCAATCAGGTTGCGAAGTCAGGTAGCTGTCGAGGGAGGTCTTACGAAGTATGCCGCGGACATGCTCGGCGTCCTGCCAGGTGTTGTAGACCTCGCCGACGTGGAAGTCCGGAGTGGGGAGTCGAGTGGGAGATTCGAGTACTTTGAGCGCGGTCTGGGCCAAGACGGGGAAGCGTGGGTCGGCCTGAAGAACCTTCGCGGAACGGGCATTTTCTTCGTTGACCCAGGCCATGGCTTTTTCGCCGGAGACGTCTTCGAGCCACTGGTATTTATCGGTCTGCTCGTTGGTGTTCTGTGCATAGGAGTGGATGGAACCAAGGCTTGTTGCGATTGCGAATGCGGTAAGGATGGCGGTCTTGCGGCTCCGAAGCTGCATCTTGTCTTTCCCTTCCTGAATTGCGTCGTGTGGTTGCTTCGCGTAGGGGGCCAGTGTAGCGCAGGTCCGCTAAGAATTTGTCAGGATTGGATGGCAGCGAGGATGGGGTCTAGGTTTTGCAGAGCTCCTCTACTAACGCTTCGCGGTGGTCCAGAGCGGTCGTTTCGATTCGATTGAGTACGTGCAGGTAGAAGAGGAATGCGACGACAGCCAGCATGAGGAAGAACGGAACCATGAGCCACGGGAGGTTGAAGGAGTTCGCCAGCAGGACGCCGCCGTAGCCGATGCCGAAGCAGGCTGCCACGATGCCAACGGCGATGAGGGCGCTGAGCTGAGAGGTCTGCTTGCGATTGATCTTGGAGAGGTCAATCTTTTTTGGGGCGGCGAGAGAACGGAGATTGCCGACTGCCCCATTGGTGAAGATCGCGAATAGAAGCCAGCAGAACGTACCGAGGGAGATGAGAAGCGATGGTGGGCTGGCTGTGAAGCTGATGACGGCGAAGATCAGGATGAGTTCGATGAAGCTCAGGAGAAAGCCGATGATGTTCTTTGCGAGGAAGACGTCGCGGAGACGGGTGGGGGAGAGGAAATAGAACTGGATTCCGCTGCCATCCATGCCGAGGCAGTTGTACGAGAGGATGGAGACGCCAAGGACTGAGTACGCGACCGCGGCAGGGAAGACGAAGCTGCCGAAGCGGCCGCTGGTCCCGATGCGGTTGGCGAAGAGGAAGACCATGAAGATGGGAGCGATGAATCCGTAGAGCTGGTTGGTGTTGCGGCGGAGGTAGAGAAACTCTTTTTGCAGGCAGGCGGCGATGGTAGGGCTGAGACCGAAGGCGCTCGCTCTTGTGAGTGGAGAGGCAGAGGGATGCGGGACTGCTGCAGGAGTATTTCGGAGGTGGACTGTTTGAGGTTGACCGGTCACTTCGCTTAGATTTTCTCCGCGGAATTCGCGGTGCATGCGTACGGCGTAGATGGCCAGAAAGAAGATGCTGAAAGCGACGAGGCCGACGAGCGTCACAAGGGCTTGGATGACGCGTCCTTGTGCGAAGGTGGCGATTGATGTTGCTGTTAGTCCAGGTGGGAGCAGGGCGGCGAGGGGTTCAATGTGGTGGAAGATCTTGAGTAGGAGTGGGAGGTGATTGGCGTGATGACGATTGTTTTGAAAGCCAGGATTGTAGTTGAGATTAATGTACTGAAAGCCAAGCGAGGCGAAGAGGATGAATGCGGTTAGGATCTCGCGGGCGCGGCGGGTGGAGAGCCAACGATCGACCCAGGAGAGGACCATTCGGGTGAAAAAAATGTTTGATAACGCGTAGATGACGAGCAGGAGAGTGGCCCAGGGGACGAGAGACGGCCGGGCGATTGCTATGCCGATATCGGCCGCGATAAGAGCCAGAGTGCCGATGACATTCGAGGCAGAAAGCAGACCGAAGAAGAGGCGTGCGGTGAGGTAGCGTGGAAAGCTGATAGGGAAACGGATGATGGTGTTGATGTCGAAACTCAAGCTGGGTGGGGAGATGTTGAGGACGACGAGTTGCCAGAGTGCGAAGATGGCCCAGGTGAGGGCCGGCAGGAGGGTGAGCTTGTTGGAAAGGACGAGGTAATAGCCGGCGAAGCCTGCGCCCGCGATGGGAAAGACGGCGATGATGCCGAGGATGGGGAAGAAGATGATTCGAGCGATGAGTTCGCCAACTCCTCCTTTGCGACGGAAGGCGTTCCGGAAGATGCACCAGCGGAGTTGGGCGAGTGCGAGGAATTGAGCGCGGCTTTGTGCGGCGGTCCAGGGGTGGGTGTGAACGGCTGTAAGTGTTGGCGGCGGTGGCGGTGGAGTTTGAGTCAGCCCAGCCATGAGAGCTCCTGTTCGAGGTGGGAGGCGGAGGGGTCGCTGCCGACGACGCTAAGGAAGATCTGTTCGAGGGTGAGAGTTTGATGGCTGCTGCCGTTGCCTTCGGGGTTGCGCGCTTGAACGCCTGCGCGGAGTTCTTCAAGAGAGCCGGAAGCGATGAGGTGGCCGCGGTCGATGATGGCAATGTGGGTGCAGAGACGCTCGACGATCTCGAGGACGTGGGAGGTGAGGAAGATGGTGGCGCCGCGGGCGATCATGCCCTGGAGCATGGCCTTGAGAGTGCCGGAAGCGATGGCGTCGACGCCTTCAAAGGGCTCGTCGAGGAAAAGAATGCGAGGGCCATGGATGACGGCTGCGGCGAGGGCTAGCTTTTTCTGCATGCCGTGAGAGAAATCGGTGATGAGTTTTTTCGTTTCGCCAGCGAGGCTCATAAACTCGAGCAGTTCGGTGGTGCGGGCGGCGGTGGTGGCCTGGTCGAGTCCGTACATGCGGCCTACGAAACGGAGATATTCCGCTGCGGTTAGACGGCCGAAAAGTGCCAGGCCTTCGGGGACGACGCCAATCTGGCGTTTGACCTCGATTGGGTTGGCGATGGCGTCGAGCCCTAGGATCTGGATAGCGCCAGAGGTCGGGGCGAGCAGGCCAGTGAGCATCTTGATAGTGGTGGATTTGCCTGCTCCGTTGGGACCGAGGAAACCGAAAAACTGGCCGGGAGCGACTGAGAGGTTGACGTCCTGAACTGCGATGAAGTCGCCGAAACGACGGGTGAGGCCTGTAGTGGAGACGGCGGGGACCATGTGTGGGAAGCATACCGCAGAGGTTGGGCGAGGTAGGGCAAATTTCAGGGCGCAGGGGTGAGGGATGGGTAGTCAGGCTGCGCAAACGGTTCTAGGAGCGACAGCCAACGATCTGAGGGGGAAGGACTTTCTCGCTTTTTTTGAGCTTGTAAAACCTAAAAGCTGCCAAGGGATCGCAGCGGATGAGAGATGCCGTCTAAGAACTTGAGGTGGAACGTGCAACGAACATAGGACGCGCGGGTTGTTATACTTGAGGGTCACCTTATTTAGCCGAGCTGAGGATGTGACTGTGTTTTGGGCAGGACGCGATGCTCGGTGAGCGAGACTGCAGAACAGGTTTTGATGAGCAACATTCTTGAGACGATTAACTCTCCCGCTGATGTGAAGAAGCTGTCGATTGCGGAGCTGACCCAGCTGGCAGAGGAGATTCGGGCGCGACTGATTGTCGGGGTTGCCAAGACAGGCGGACACATTGGTCCGAACCTCGGTGTCGTCGAACTTACTATCGCGATGCATTATGTGTTCGACACGCCGACGGATAGCTTTGTCTTTGATGTGAGCCACCAGGCTTATGTGCACAAGCTGCTTACTGGGCGAGAAAAGCTGTTTCATACGATTCGGCAACCGGGCGGGTTGAATGGATTTATGCTGCGCACCGAGAGTGAGCATGACAGCTATGGTGCAGGGCACGCTGGGACAGCGTTGAGTGCGGCGCTTGGGATGGCTGTCGGCCGCGACATGGCGGGTGGAAAAGAACACATCGTCGCGTTGGCTGGGGACGCAGCGTTTACAAATGGGATCTCATTTGAAGCGCTGAATAATATTGCGGCTCAGACCAAGCGGTTGATCGTTGTGTTGAACGATAACGCATGGTCGATCGACAAGAACGTCGGAGCGATTGCCGAGTACTTCCACAAGATTGTGACGAATCCGACGGTTTCGAGCCTGCATGACAAGGCAGCGGATTTATTGGAGCGGTTTGGCGGTAAGACAGCGCGGCATGTGGTGCGCAAGGCGGAAGAGGCCGCGAAAGGACTGATCGGGCCAGGCATGCTGTTCGAGGAGTTTGGACTAAGCTACTTTGGACCTCTCGATGGACATAACCTTCCATTACTGATCGAGACGTTCAAATATCTAAAGCAACAGAATCGGCCAGTTGTGCTGCATGCGATTACGCAGAAGGGCCGCGGCTTTCAACCGGCGATTGAAAAGCAGAAGAAGTTTCACGGGCTTGGGCCGTATGACGCACAGACGGGAGAAACAAAGGCTGCGGGACAGAAGACCTACTCGGAGATATTTGCGGAGTCGTTGACCAAGCTGGCGACTACGAACGACAAGGTTGTTGCGATTACGGCTGCGATGCCGAATGGGACGGCGCTCGATCTCTTCCGGCCGCATCATCCCAAGCGATACTTTGACGTGGGGATCGCTGAGGAACACGCGGTGATCTTTGCAGCCGGCATGGCGACAAAGGGCTATAAGCCTTTTTGCGCAATCTACTCGACCTTTTTGCAGCGAGCTTTTGATCAGGTTGTGCACGACGTTTGTCTGCAGAATCTGCCAGTCGTGTTCTGCATGGACCGCGGTGGTTTGAGTGGAGATGATGGTCCGACTCATCATGGACTCTTTGATATTAGCTATCTGCGCAGCGTTCCAAATCTCATTCACATGGTGCCCAAGGATGAAGATGAACTGTCAGACATGATGTACACCGCGATGTTGCATGATGGGCCGAGCGCGATACGGTATCCGCGGGGCACCGGCCCGGGAGTGACTGTAAAGGAGCGCCCAGTTGCGATCGAGATCGGTAAGGCCGAAGTGATCCGCGACGGAGCAGATGTTGCGATCTTCGGATTGGGCGCGATGCTGCCTGAGGCGGAACGGCTTGCAGAGATGCTGAAGCGGGAAGGTTTTTCTGCTGCGGTCATCAACCCTCGGTTTGCTAAGCCGGTAGATCGCGATTGCGTCGCCGAGTTTGGTAGACGATGTGGGTTGGTGATTACGTTAGAGGACCATGTCCTTGCGGGTGGATTTGGCTCTGCCGTGATGGAGACGCTAAACGAGCTTGACTTGCAGACGTCCATGGTGAGGGTCGGGTGGCCAGACGCCTTCATCGAGCATGGAAAGGTCGAGTCGCTGAGGGAGAAGTATGGCCTGACCGCCGAGGCTGCGCTTGAAAAGGCCAGACCCTACCTCGCAAAGATGATGGAGCAGGTGCTCGCCAAGCACTCTTAGTGGATTGTCGTTCAGCGAAAAGGGCCGCGAACCGCGGTCTTTTTCCGTTGGAGCTGTTCACTGGATGGATGGCGACGGAGTTCTGAGCAATTCCAGAGTGCGGGTATGGCGATAGGCGAACGTCTTGCGGAGTTGCCAGTTGATGATGCTGTTTACGATGTTGCCTAACTTTCCGAGCGGCGGCTCATATTCAACTTTGTCGTGAAGTAGAGTGCCGTTGATCGATGGTCCAGAATTCTCTGCGCGCGTTTGTGGCTCGATGTAGTGACAGTGGTGCCAGTATGCGAAGGGGCCGCGGAGTTGTCGGTCGCAGAAGTGGTCGTTCCAGACAAACTCTGATATTTCGGCGTTCCAGGAAACTCGGAGGGGTGCGTAGGGAAAGGGCCGGAAGCTGATTGTGAGTTTTGTGCCCGCGCCTGCTGTGAGACCGCCGAGCTTTGATGAGGAGTTTGGTGGAGGTGGTGTGAGGGAAAGTTCCTCGATGCGGGTGTTCTGCCAGGCCGGCATGAGGCGCGGGAGATTTTCGGGGTTGGCAAAGAAGGCGAACACCAGCTCGACGGGGTAGGGGAGCCACTGTTCGGATTGAAATGCGTGGCGCATGCTGAGTTGGTTATAGCGTGTTGCGTTGAGACGCGCGAGTGTGCCCGACCCCGAAACCGAAATGGTGTTGGTGGGAAGAAAAAAAAGGCGCCTCGCGATGAGGCGCCTAAGGATTGCCGGAGGAAAACACTTAGTTGGGCATGAGGACGGTGTCGATGACGTGGATGACACCATTCGACTGGAAGACATCGGCGGTTGTGATGGTGGCCATGCCGCCCTTGGCGTCTGTCAGCATGATGTTGCCGCCTGACATGGTTGCGGTGAGGTCTTCGCCCTGAACAGTCTTGAGAGTGGCTTTGCCGCCGCCCTTTTGAATCATCTTCGCGAGCTCTTTGGAGCTGATCTTGCCCGCTACGACGTGGTAGGTGAGGATTTTATCGAGTGTGTCTTTGTTTTCGGGCTTGACGAGGGTGTCAACAGTCCCGGCGGGTAGTTTCGCGAAGGCGTCGTCGGTGGGTGCGAAGACGGTGAAGGGGCCGGGGCTGTTGAGGGTGTCGACCAGGCCGCCGGCTTTGACGGCAGCGACGAGGGTCTTGTGGATCGGCGAGTCGACTGCGTTCTCGACGATGGTTTTGGTGGGATACATCGCGGCGCCGCCTACATCGGGGTCCTTCTGGGCGTGGGCGCTAAGTGAGGTGATGGCCAGAGTGGCCACTGCGAGGGTGGCGAGTAGAGACTTCTTCATGTTCGTTATCCTTTTCGTTCTCAGTTTCTAGAAGCTCGACCCTGCAGGGGCGTTCATAAGCATCTACGTCCACTTTCGTGGACTGGATTGGTTCTATTCCCATCATGCTCGTGAAAACCGAACCAGAGTAGCGGAGTTGCGATGTCGGTTGTGTGTGCGTAATTGATCGCGAGAAGATGTTGATGATGTGAAGTTGTGCATCCTACGAAGGTGGCGTTGACAATTCCCTCGAGTGCTCGTCAACTGAAGGTCGGAGCCTATGTTGAAAGTGGCGAGCAGGACAAGTGACGGGTTGGTGCAGACGCAGGAGGTGGGAGACCACCCCGCCGGTGCGCATGACCGTGGCTTGCTGCTGATCGGTATCTTCAAACTGGCGAAGGCGATCTTCTTCTTCTGTATCGGTGCCGGCGCGGTTCATCTGCTGCACAAGGATGTCGGCGACGAGGTGACGCGGCTGGCTCTGCGATTGAGGTTCGATCCGGAGAGTCGCCTGGTTGCGCTACTGCTTCACAAGGCAGACCTCATCGATGCTCATCGGTTGAGGCAGATCAGTGTGGGGACGTTCGGTTACTCTGCACTGGCTCTTACCGAGGGTATTGGGCTGCTTCTGGAAAAGGTTTGGGCTGAGTACCTGACGTTGATCCTGACGGTCTCGTTTCTGCCGTGGGAGATCTTTGAGCTGGTTCGAAAGCCAGATTGGTTTCGCTTGAGCCTGCTCCTGATCAACCTCGCGGTGTTGGCGTATCTGGTTTGGCTGTTGCGCCGGAAGAACTTATTAGGTAAGCGTTAGACCCCTCCCCCCCCATACCTGCGTGTAAATTCCTTATTTTCAACAGCTTAAGCGCAAGACACACCTCCAAATTCGTCATTCTAAACAGCTTATTTCCAAATTCCTCCAAACAAAAGAGTTAGCTCGTGAAAGGCCTCAACTGTCAGCGTAGGCGATTGTTTTCTTTACACTTTATAAGTATAGAAGTTGGAGCATAACTAATGCGCCACGCCTATCTCATTGCTAATAAATGAGATAGATGAAATGGGGGCTTGACAAACGAATTGGCTCGCTCGTTTCCAATTGTCACGGCAAAAAAGGAAGTCAGATACAGAGATCCTTCGCTGCGCTCAGGATGACGACCTAGTGGGCGCGACTGATGTGCCTTGGTCGGAACGTTTTCGCTTTTATTTCGCTTACCAGATGGATTCGAGGCTTGCAAGTGACTCAGGAGTTATGAACCACCGAGTTAAACACTACCTGTTGTGGTTATCTTTCTTGATTGCCCAATAGATGAGTTTTCCACATCCCGATTCGGGAAATACACAGAAGTTGCACAAATTAACTCTTTACAGAGGGATGCGGCTCGGCGATGCTTGGGTGGAGCCAAGTAGAAGATTTTGGAGTCTGGTGGACCAAACTAGATTCCGGACACACAAAATTCTACGACGCGGAGCGATTTTGAACGGATTTGAGTTGGACAGGGTATCGAGGTCGTTATGTTTCGGGGAAATCACCCAACGCGAGTTGACGAGAAGGGGAGACTAAAGCTCCCTGCCGAGTTCAAGCGCCGTGTGGATGAGCTGTACGGACCCCAGTTCTACATAACGAGCATGGATGGAAAGCGGGCGCAGGTTTATCCGCTGAAGGAGTGGGAGCAGATCGAGGCGTCGCTGT
>CAZZZG010000039.1:0-33058 GCA_964658525.1 uncultured Edaphobacter sp. | reverse complement strand
CACAAGAGGCGAATCACAAGAATCGAATGGAAGCAGCAAACGACCTCCTGCTCATAGAATCGAACTCACAAATCTATGAGCTCGACACAACGACGTCTCCTCGCAACACTGACTGTCTTCGTAGCCATTTCCAGCCATGCCCACGCTCAGTCCAGCGATCCCACCATCGCCGCGCAGATCGCAGCCATCGCAGCCATCGACAACCACGCTCACCCCATGCTGTCCCCGCCCGCCTACGCCACCGACCGCAACTTCGACGCACTCCCCGTCGACACCATGGAACCCTACACCGACCCCGCGGGCATGCGTCCCAACCTCCCCGCGCTTCACGACGCCTGGCAAGCCATCTTCAACTTCAACGGCCAGCCCCCACTAGATGCCGCAGGCCTCGCGCAACTAGAAGCCGCACGAGAAAAAATCCGCCAGCAACAAGGCACCAACTACTCCACCTACATCCTCGACAAAGCCAACATCGCCACCATGCTCGCCAACCGCGTGGCCATGGGCACCGGCGTCCAGCCACCGCGCTTCCGTTGGGTCCCCTACGTCGACGCACTTCTCTTCCCACTCGACAACTCAGCCCTCGCCGACGCCACCCCGGACCGCAAACAGTTCTTCCCGCTAGAAGACAAACTCCGCGCCCAATATCTCGAGCAAGCCGGACTCAAAGCTCTCCCACCCACGCTCGACGCCTACCTCAAACAACTAGTCACTCCCATCCTCGAACAACAAAAGGCCAACGGCGCAGTCGCCGAAAAATTCGAGATCGCCTACCTCCGCTCCTTCGGCTTCGATGACGTCCCACAAGCAGAAGCCGCCCACATCTACGCCACTCTCCTCCGCACGCCACACCCAAACGAAGCCCAATACAAGCGCCTTCAGGACTTCCTCTTCCGCTACATCGCCACCGAGTGTGGCCGACTCAACCTGCCCGTTCACCTTCACACCACCTCAGGCGGCGGAGGCTACTTCTCCATCGCCGGAGACAATCCACTCCTCCTCGAACCTCTCTTCAACGACCCACGCCTGCGCAAAACCAACTTCGTGCTCCTCCACGGCGGCTGGCCCTTCGTCCACGAGATAGGAGCTCTCCTCCAAAAACCCAACGTCTATCTCGATCTCTCCCAGCAATCCCTCATGATCAGCCCCCGCACCATGTCCGCCTGGCTCCGCGAGTGGCTGGAGCTCTATCCAGAAAAAATCCTCTACGCCACCGACGCCTACCCATACTCCCCCTCGATGGGCTGGGAAGAGGCCGCCTACATCGCCAACCAAAACATCCGCCAGTCCCTGGGCATAGCCTTAACCGGAATGCTCCACGACAGCGAAATCACCCCCACCCGCGCCACCGAACTGGCCAACATGGTCCTCCACAAAAACGCCGAATCCCTCTACAAGTTCTAAATACTCGCCCCATCGACTGAGATCTGCGGTTGCCGTTGCCTGTCCTTTGTTGTCATCCCCGACGCTATAGAGAGCGACGAGTTGGACGCACACTTCGTTCCGACGATGGCTTCGAGTAAGGCTCCGACGATGGCTCCGAGCAAGGCCCCGCAGGTAGTTGATTTGGAGGCTGAATTGGAGTCCCTGTGATACACGCCCGTGTAGCAAATTGGTTTCCACAAAGAAAGATTTAGAGAATGTGTGTGATTTGATAAAACCCAGTGATGATGCTGGTGTTGAGCGCAGGAGCTCGCCTTTTGGGACCGTGATTTCCACAAAAGGCACAGCATACATGGCGAAAAAGCTTGCATGACCATCTATGATTGCACTAGAGACGGAGCACAGACTTCTCTCAGAGCGCGCCCAACGCCCTCTGGCTTCATTGTGCTAGGTGCGGGAGTGGCGAAATTGGTAGACGCAGCGGTCTCCAAAACCGTCATCCGGTCAGGGTATGTGGGTTCGAGTCCCATCTCCCGCACCATCTCAATTCTTCGCGAAAACATAAAACGTGTTTATGTATACCGCTTTCCAAATATACCGATAAACTGCGCCTCACGTAGGCTAAATTTGTGGATATTTAGCCTCGCTTGGACCTATTCTATGCAACAAATTGCAATGTGCGTGCAAAATGTCACACTTTGCACGTCCGTAAGTGTATGAAAATAAGACTCTTAAATTGACGTTTGCCGTCAGAGACTTTGTCTTGTCTCGATTTTGCGCAAATAAGCTGAAAAAGAGGGTAGGAGAATACGCAACCTGCTCGCCGGTGGGGTCTGGTGTCATTTAACTTCTATTCGTCATCAATCCTGAACTTGCGGATTGGCAGTCTCTCTGTATCTGGATCAAGTAAGGACAGTAATTTCGATTTGGGCTTGGGTTGGGGTCTATCAGGGTTGTCTCGCAACCTACGGATCATGAGTTCTACAGCCATCTGTTTCAAGTGACCGTGAGATACGGATATGAACTCCTTGAGGTAGTCGTCAGAGACTTCAGGCAGTTGAGGTAGGTCCCAGCACCCTCGCAGACCAGACTGGCCTCACCCGCGGCGCCATCTCAGCTGATCGAGCGACTGGTCCTCAAAAAACTAGTCTCACGAAAAGAAGGCAACGACGACCGCCGCTACCAACGCATCGCATTCACGACCGCAGGTCGAAGACTCGTTCCCACCCTCGCAGCCATCGCCGACAGCAACGATCAGGAGTTCTTTAATCCGCTTACAGCAAGAGAGCAGCAAACTCGTCGCAACCCTCAAGAAACTGGTACAGGCGCACGATCTGCACAAACTCCCAACCGAATAAATAAAGGAGAACCCCATGAACACCACCGTAATCCATCAAGTCCTCGCCGACTCCCAGGCAGGCAAACTCATCTTCCCCGAAGTCGTCCGCAAGCTCTCCGAAGTCGGCGTCGAGTCCTACCTCTGCGACCTCGCCACCGGCGCAGAAACTTTCTATATGTCCGACGGCACCACCCACATGGAAAAGATGACGCTGCCGCTCTCACCCATCGCCGAGCAGTTCTCCTCATCCGGCATCGTCGCCGCCATTCGCGGAGCCCAGTCAGACACAATCCGCTACCCGGAGTTCATGAAGCGCTCAGCCGCAGCAGGCATCATCGCCTACTGGGCCTTCCTCTCAGGCAAAAAAGTGATCTACTTCGGTCGCAAAGGAGAATCGCACGTCGAAGAGTTCCCGCGCCCAACGAACTAGACAAAACCAGAGCGACAAACTAGCCCACGACAACCTATGAGCCAATCTCTTCGTAGCTCCTAAACCAAAACGGGCAGAGTCAAAAATAAACTTCAAAACCATGTCACATTTTTCGGCGCAGAAAAACTGACTGCTAAAACACCACGTTTACCACGCAATCCACCACAAACTCACCACGATTTACCACCAACAAAACACCCTAAAATCGCAAAACCCCCAGCAAATACACCACTTCACCACGTTCCATATTTTTTCCGATTCAAATCGAAAAAAAACAGCTACTCGTCCTTCAAATACCCCTGCGTGTTAAGCAGCGGACGATCCATGCTCCTCACCCAATCGGTCACCTCGCCGCTGCTCTTCCCACTCGCCACCGCCGCAGCAAACTCATTCCGCATCGCCTGCATCTTCGCCTCAAGATCATCCAAAGCACTCAAAAGAAGAGCCTCCGGCGTCATCGGCAACTTCGGCGAACCGAACTCATACTTCCCGTGATGACTCAAAATCATATGCTCCACCAGCACTCGCAGCTTCTCCGGAAACGGCGCCAACTGCTGCACCTTCTCCCGCAGCATCCCCTGCGCGATGCTGATATGTCCGATCATCTGCCCCTCCAGCGTGTAGCTGAAGCTGGATCCCCACGATAGCTCGCGAATCTT
Source organism: uncultured Edaphobacter sp. (assembly GCA_964658525.1). Taxonomy (GTDB): domain Bacteria; phylum Acidobacteriota; class Terriglobia; order Terriglobales; family Acidobacteriaceae; genus Edaphobacter. The sequence goes on along the minus strand of CAZZZG010000039.1, from coordinate 29,247 downwards.
GCCGATATCATGCAGAATCGCCCCCGTAACCAGCAGATCCGCATCCACCTCTGGATAAAACGGAGCGGTACCCACACACACCCGCACCAGCGTCAACACATGCTCCAGCAGCCCTCCAAGCCAAGCATGGTGCAGCCTCTTAGCCGCAGGAGCCGCCTTAAAAGCAGGCCCTATCTGCTCATCATCAAGGAACGCAAACACCAGCCGCCGCAGCTCCGAGTTTTTAAACGCAGAGACATACCCTCGCAACTCATCCCACATCTGCTCAACATCAAACTTCGTCGAAGGCTGAAAATCCTTCGGGTCAATCTCCGACTCCGCCGCCAGCCGCAGCTTCTTCAACGTGATCTGAAACTTCCCCTGATATTTGGAGATATCCCCCTGCACCTTCACATAGCAACCCTCATCACAGGTCGCAATCGGCTCGGTCACGTCGTCCCACATGCGTGCCTCGAGCGATCCTGTCTTATCGCTCACGGTCAGCGCAAGGTATTGGCCACCCAGCTTCTTATCTCTCACCTGCATCGACGTCAGAACAAAGTAAGTCGTCACTGTCGCGTTATCGAACCGCGCCGCATCTTCAACAAAAAAATCTTTCATCCCAACCAGAATACCGCGCACTCTAACAACACCACCAAACAGAAACGCGAGAGCCGAAGCTCTCGCGTTGTGAACACCGTCCACCCTACTGCGGAGGCGGCGTCGGAGTCGGAGATCCCGGCGTCGCCGGCGGTTGACCTGCATCTGGAGGATTACTGGCCGGAGGCGCGGTCGCCGGAGGCAGCGTCGTCGTATCGCTGGCCTTCGGAGCAGGTGTGCCCGTTCCGTGGACACCCTCCATCGGGGTTCCGCGGTCAGGAGCCTTCGACGGCGTCTCCTCCAACGGAGCCTTCGGAACAGGGGTCTTGTCCTGCAGCCGCTCCTTCGGCGCACCCTTCTTCTTTTTCTTTTTCTTTTTCTTGGCCGTGTCGCCATTCAGTCCCAGTGGTGCAGCTTGAGTCTGCTGGGTCGCCTTCTCCTCGGCCGTTGCAGGTGCGGGAGCAGAAGCGGCCTTTTCCTTCACCTTCTTCGCCTTCACCGCCTTTTTCTTGGCATCAGTCTTCGCGCGATCGCTGTAGCGAGTCTTACCAACCACAGGCGCCGCCGCCCCCGCCAAGGGGTTCGGTCCAACATCGGAGCTCGACTCCTGCGCACTCGCCTCTAAGGGTGCAATCGCCGTCCCCGGAGCAGCCTGCGCGGGCGCGGACGAAGCCGATGCCGCGCCGGAACCCACATCGCTACCTGAAGCGGTCTCCTCCGGTCCGGCGGGCAACGCGTTCCGCGGGGCCTGCCCAAATCGAACCTTCTCTTTCTTGACCTTCTTTGGCTTGACGGGCTTCCCATTCTTCGTCGTCGTTACAACTGCAGCCGGAGTTGCCACAGGCGCTGCAGTCGTCTTCGCAACCGTGGAGTACTTCGTGCCCCGATCAAATCTCTTTTTCTGCTGAACCGTCTTCTTTTTCGCAACCGGCGGAGCGTAAGCCGTAAACACCGGCTTGGTCTGCTTCGGGCTCGCGCCCGAGTCCACGTACCCGGCGCGGATATCGATGTAAGCCTCCTCCCGGAGCTTCGTCAGGTACGCTCGCAGCGCAGGCTGTATCTGTTCCGAATACATCGCCTCCTGAATCTGCGGTTCGACATCCTTCAACGGAGCCACACCCGGAGCAGTGTGGTCGGTAACCTTCAAAATTACAAATCCCTGTCGCGTCCGAATCGGCGCCGTCCACTCCCCAGCCTTCAGCCCGAACGTCTGGTCCTCCAGCACCTTCGCCAAGGCCCCTCGCTTGTAAAGTCCGAGGTCCCCACCCTTATCCGCAGTCGGTCCACCCGAACTGGCCTTGGCCAAATCCTCGAAGTTTCCCCCCGCCTTCAGCTTCTCTTCAAGACCTTCCGCCTTGGCCTTCGCCTGAGCAACTGTGGCATCGTCAGCATCGGCCGGCGTAGGGATCAAAATCTCGCTCAGCTTAATCTGTTCCGGCTGTGCAAACTCCTGCTTATGCGCGTCGTAATAAGCCTGTTCCTGACCTTGCGTGATCTGCAGATGACGACCTACCTCGTCCCGCACCACCTGTTGGGTGATCACGTTATCGCGGATACCCGCCTTGAAGTCCTCGAAGGAGACGCCCTGTTGCCGTGCCGCCTTCTCCAGATCCTCCATCGTATCCATGTGGTTCTGCTTGCGAATCTCGTCCAACCGGCGAATCACATCGGCGTCCGCGTTGATCCCAAGCTCCTTACCTCGCGACAAAAGCAACTGCTTATCGATCATGTCGCGCAGCAGATTCTTCTGTCTGTCGGCCACATCCGCTGCACTCGCGCCTGCCTGCCGACCCTCTTCCGCAAGCTGTTGTTCCGCCCGCTCAACGTCGCTCCGGCTGATGATCTGGTCGTTCACATGCACGACCACATCCTCCACCACGGTTCCATTCGGCGTAATCGGCTGAGTAACGGGCAGCGTATACACGGCTTGGGGCGCGTTTGGTACGCTCAACGGGCTCTGGTACCGCGGCGCTTGTGCTTGCACCACTCCCGGTAGTGTCAGCAAACCTAGCCCCAACACCACCGCAAACTGCGAAATTCTCAAGGTCATCGTCACTCGTATCTTTATCAACGTCCCAACATCAAAATCCCAGCCACAAATCCCGGGTCGAAACCCTCTTTGTCCAACACCTTCGCCCTGATTTTTTAGACTCAATTCAGGTTTGGACGGTATCCGTACCCAATTCTAACTGCCATGCCCCTAACAAGCGAATCCCTCTTCCGCGCGCTGCCTCCGCTCACCCCAGGATGCTATACTCCGTCCAAGATAGGACGTCTGTCCCAGCGCGTCTTTAAGCGCCGTCTCCACCCTTTGAGGTAATCCAAGCCCATGGCTCCCCGCACCCGTCGCGCACTCTTCTCCGCTACCGTTTTTCTCGCTACCTGCGCCGTCATCGGCTCCTTCATCAATCAGAAGGTGGCCGCCCAGTCAGCCAGCGATGAGTCCACTCTGCGCGACTCGCTCCACTCCTTCACCAACGTCTACTCTCTCGTCGAGCAGAACTACGCCGAGCCCCTCAATACCGACAAGACCGATAAGGCCATCTACGACGGAGCCATTCCGGGCATGCTCCATGTCCTCGATCCCCACTCGAACTTTTACGACCCAAAAGCTTTTGCCCAGATGCGCGAGGACCAGCACGGCAAATACTACGGCGTCGGCATGACCATCCAGCCCCAGCCCACGGCCAACGGCAAAACCAAGATCGTCGTCCTATATCCCTTCGAAGGAACGCCCTCCTACAAAGCCGGCATTCGTCCCGGCGACGAGATCCTCACCGTAGACGGCAAATCGACTGAAGGCATGGACTCCGCCGCAGTCGCCACTCTCCTCAAAGGAGCACGCGGCACCCACGTCTCGGTCACGATGAACCGCGAAGGCGCCGCTCGCCCCCTCGTCTTCGATCTCGTTCGCGACGAAATTCCCCGCCCATCAGTCGATCTCGCCTTCCTGATTAGCCCCGGCGTCGGCTACATCCATGTCTCCAGCTTCATCGAAACCACCAGCCACGAAGTAGGCGATGCCCTCGACAAGTTCGGCGACATCCACGGCCTTGTCCTCGATCTGCGCGGCAACCCAGGTGGCCTGCTCAACGAAGCCGTCAATATGTCCGACAAATTCCTGCAAAAAGGACAGATCGTCGTTTCTCAACGCGGACGTGCCTTCCCCGACCAGGTCTATCGAGCAACCCGCGGCGAAGAGGGACCGAAGTTCCCCATCGTCGTTCTGGTTAACCGCAATACCGCCTCGGCCGCAGAAATCGTCTCCGGAGCCCTGCAGGATCACGACCGCGCTCTAATCGTCGGCGAAACCACCTTCGGAAAAGGCCTCGTCCAGACTGTATTTCAAATCACCGAGAACACCGGTCTCGCCCTCACGACCTACCACTACTACACGCCTTCAGGCCGCCTCATCCAGCGCAACTACGACCACGTCTCGCTCTACGACTACTACTACGTGCGCGATGATTCCGCCAAGGCCAAGGACAAGAGCAATCTCGAGGTCAAACTCACCGACTCCGGTCGCACCGTCTACGGTGGCGGCGGCATCACCCCCGACGAGAAGATCGACAACCTCAAGTCCAATCACTTTCAGGACAGTCTGCTCATCAAATACGCCTTCTTCAACTTCAGCAAACACTACCTGGCCAGCCACACCGTCACCAAGGACTTCCAGGTTGACGATGCGGTCATGCAGCAGTTCAAGGCCTTCCTGAAGGACAATCAGATCGATTACACCGACTCGGACATCGCCGGTGTCAGCGACTGGATCAAGCAAAGCATCAAGAGCGAACTCTTCACCTCGCAGTTCGGACAGTTGGAAGGTCTCAAGGTTCGCGCCGAATGGGACCCCCAGATCGCGAAAGCGGTTACCTTCCTGCCCGAAGCCCAGACCCTGGAAGATCACTCGAAGCTGGCCCAGAAGAACACCGCCAGCCGCTAAACTTCAACTCATCTTCGACAGAAAAGGCGCTCAAGCAAACAGCTTGAACGCCTTTTTCCATGTCTCAAATTCTGGAGCGGGAGACCGGGATCGAACCGGCGACATTCAGCTTGGGAAGCTGACGTTCTGCCACTGAACTACTCCCGCACCGAGTCCCATTATACGCAAAAAAAATCAGCCCAGACTTTCACTCGTCCGTAGTCCGCACTCTTCGAGATCGACCCGAGGCCTATCATGGAGCTGGATCATGGTTCGCAAAATCGTTCACGTAGATATGGACGCGTTCTATGCCTCAGTCGAGCAGCGGGATGATCCGGGGCTGCGCGGACGACCGGTCGTCGTCGCATGGCGTGGCAATCGCTCTGTAGTCTGTGCGGCATCTTACGAGGCGCGACGCTTCGGAGTGCATTCTGCCATGCCCGCCACCCGCGCCGAACGGCTTTGTCCGGAAGCGATCTTCGTGCCTCCCGACTTCACCCGTTACCGCGCCGTCTCTCGAGCAGTCCGAGAGATCTTCCAGCGGCACACCGATCTGATCGAGCCCCTCTCGCTCGACGAAGCCTATCTGGACGTCACCGAAAACAAGACCAGCCTGCCCACGGCAACACGGGTCGCCATCACCATCCGACAGCAGATTCGCGACGAGCTGAACCTGACCGCGTCCGCAGGCGTAGCTCAAAATAAATTCCTCGCAAAGATCGCCTCCGACTGGCGCAAACCGAACGGTCTTTTCGTCATTCAACCCGATGACGTTCAAACATTTCTTCCCCCACTCCCTGTAGCACGTATTCCCGGCGTAGGAAAGGTCACCGAAACTCGGCTGAAACAGATCGGCGTCCAAACAATCGCCGATCTGCAGGCCCTCGAGCTAACCCGCCTCGAAGAGCAGTTTGGCCGTTACGGAATGCGCCTCTACGAACTCGCTCGCGGTATCGATCACAACAAGGTAGTTCCCGACAGGCCCACCAAATCCATCTCTGCCGAAGACACCTTTGAACGCGATATCCCGCTCTCAGAAACCGAGGAGTTGATCCGCCGCCTCGCTGAAAAGGTGTGGACGGCCTACCGCAAAGACACCCGCGTGGCACGTACCGTGGTCCTGAAGCTGAAGACGAGCGGCTTCAATATTCTCACGCGCAGCCATACCCCCTCGATCCCTCCTGCTTCGTGCGAAGAGCTTACCGCGATTGCTCTACTTCTGAGAGAGCGCATCACCCTCGAAGCCGCCCAGCGCTTTCGTTTGGTTGGGGTGGGCCTCAGCAACTTTCGAGATGCGGAAAACCTGCAACCGCCCCTGTTCGAGGAGAGCGAATGACCTCCAAAATTTCTTTTATAAAGCTGCCGCCATTTCGATACCATCTCCATCTAACGCGTTGAAAGGTAACAAACGAAACAAAATGTTCGGTGGATCGATCAATATCGACTCGATTGGTTTAATATCAATTTCAGACCCTTGGCTCTAGTTCAGTTTCCTTCAACCTGTTGCGTATAGAGGTCCTACTGCCGTGTCTCCTATCACCAGACGTTCGCCCGCAGACATCAGCAGAACCAACTCAAGGTCTGCCCGTATCTGGCGCAGTGTGGTCATATCTTTGGTTGCGGGTACGGCTTCGGCACAGTCTCCCACGAACATCTTCGATCCCGCCGGAACCCCCGCGCGTACCGCCTTTGGCCTTTCTCTATTAGTGCTTTCCGTTACCCTGGCCATTTTTCTCATAGTCGGGGGCCTGCTCCTCTATGCTGTCATCCGCTTCCGTCATCGGCCGACCGACTCCGACCGGGAACCCGCTCAGATCTACGGCAGCAATCAGATCGAGCTCTCCTGGACCGTCATACCGATTCTGATCGTCGTCACGCTCTTTCTCACCACCACGCGCGTCATCCTTGTCACCGAAGCAATTCCCAAGCCTCCGAGCGCGATGGACGTAACCGTCATCGGCCATCAATTCTGGTGGGAATATAACTACCCCAAACTCGGCGTCGTTACAGCCAACGAACTCCATGTGCCCATCAGCGATCCATCATCTCCGACCCCAACCTATCTCACAATGTCCTCAGCCGACGTCTCTCACAGCTTCTGGATTCCGCGGCTCGCAGGCAAGATGGACCTGATTCCAAATCGCGTCAACACCATGTGGATCGATCCTCAAGCCACAGGCCTCTATCTCGGCCAGTGCGCCCAATACTGCGGAACCCAGCACGCCAAGATGCTCCTTCGTGTCTATGCGCAAACCCCACAAGACTTCGCCGCCTGGATCGAGCAGCAGAAGAAGCCCGCGGTGCAGGACTTCCCCGGAAACGCCGCTGCCGCAGAGGGCCAGACCGTCTTTATGAAGAACGCCTGCATCAACTGTCACGCCATCAAAGGAACCGTCGCCACCGGCCGCTTCGGGCCTGACCTGACCCATCTCGCCAGCCGAGACACCATCGCCTCTGGACCAGTCCCGAACACCCCAGAAAATCTCAGGAAGTGGGTCGACGATCCAAACTCCCTGAAACCCGGCTCGTTGATGCCGGCAATGCATTTGAACGATCACGATCTCAACGTCATCACCGCTTATCTCACTCAGCTTCACTAACCCATTACCGGAAAGAAGCGAAGCATGACCACAACTCCTGTATTGGAAGCAGTCGACGAGACACTTGAGACTCAGGGGAAACCACCCCTCAATGTCATCTACGAGTGGCTGACGACCGTCGATCACAAAAAAATCGGGCTGATGTATATCTGCTACGCGCTCCTATTTCTAGTCATCGGTGGCTTCGAAGCGGTCCTGATGCGCATTCAGCTCGCCATTCCCAACAATCACTTCGTGTCGCCGCAGGTCTTCAATCAGCTCTTCACCATGCACGGCACCACCATGGTCTTCTTCATGGGAATGCCCATCCTCTTCGGCATGGGAAACTACCTCGTCCCGCTCATGATTGGCGCACGCGACATGGCCTTCCCCCGGCTGAATGCCTTCAGCTTCTGGGTCTCCGCCTTCGCTGGCTTCCTTCTTTACTTCAGCTACATCGGCGGTAGCGGACTCTACGCCGCAGGCTCTGCGCCAGATGTCGGCTGGTTCGCCTACGCGCCTCTCACCTCGAAGGTCTTCTCACCTGGCCACAGCACCGACTACTGGACCCTCGCCGTCTTTCTCAGTGGCATAGGCAGCATCGGCACAGCACTCAACATCGTCACCACCATCCTCTCCATGCGTTGCAAGGGCATGAAGATGAGCCGCATGCCTCTGCTGCCCTGGCTCTACCTCGTCATGTCCGGCCTCGTCTTCGTCGCCGTCAGCCCGCTCACCGCCGCGCAGATCATGCTCACCTTCGATCGCTACCTCGGCGCACACTTCTTCGACACTCAAGCCGGTGGCTCTGCGATTCTGTGGATGCACTTCTTCTGGATCTTCGGCCACCCCGAGGTTTACGTACTCGTCCTTCCAGCCTTCGCCTTCGCCAACGAGATCATCCCCGTCTTCTCCCGTAAAGCCATGTTCGGATATCCCGCCATGGTTGCAGCATCGGTTGCAATCGGCTTCATCAGCCTCAGCGTGTGGGCGCACCACATGTTCACCGCCGGCCTCGGCCCAGCCGGCAACACCTTCTTCGTCTTCGCCACCATGGTCATCTCGGTACCAACCGGCATCAAGATCTTCAATTGGCTAGCAACTATATGGGGAGGCAAGATTATCTTCGCTGTTCCCATGATGTTCATGGTCGGTTTCCTCTTCCAATTCCTCATTGCTGGTCTCACCGGAATCATGCTGTCCGCTGCCCCGTTCAACTGGCAGCTCAGTGCCTCCTACTTTGTCGTCGCTCACTTCCACTATGTTCTGGTGGGAGCGATCGTGTTCTCTCTCTTTGGGGCCTTCTACTACTGGTATCCCAAGGTCACCGGAAAGATGATGAGCGACACGCTCGGGAAGTGGCACTTCTGGCTCTTCCTCATCGGTTTCCACCTTACCTTCGACTTTATGCATGTCCCCGGCATCCTCGGCATGCCGCGACGTATCTACACCTACGAAGCTGGCCGTGGCTGGGATACGTTGAACTTCATCGTCGGCATCGGAGCGATCTTCCAGGCTGTAGGCACCCTGGTTCTGGTCTACAACATGATCCACTCCTACTACAAAGGCAAAGAGGCCGGCCACGATCCGTGGGACGCCTGGACCCTTGAGTGGTCCGTACCTTCTCCACCACCGTCCTACAACTTCGCCATCGAGCCAACCGTCAACAGCCGCCGGCCACTATGGGATCTGAAGCACCCTGAAGATCCAGACACGGATTACGAATAGATGACAACCATCACGACAGCAAGCAGAATCCCCATCGACGGACCAGTCGAAACTCCGTGGAAGCTGCCTTATCGCGGCAACGTCGGCATGGCCTGCCTCATCATCGCCGAGTCCGCGATCTTCATCATCTTTGTCGTCGCCTACATCTACTACATCGGCAAAAGCCTCAGCGGCCCAACTCCCGCGCAGGTACTCGAGCTTCCCATCTTCGGCACCATCTGCCTGCTCTCGAGCAGCATCTTCGTTCACCTCGCCGTCAGTTCTCTGCGCAAAGAGAACTACCGCGGCACCACGCTCCATCTCGGAATCACCGTCCTGCTGGGAACCATCTTTCTGGCCACCACCGCCAAAGAGTGGTATCACCTCATTCACGACGAAGGCCTCACCATCAAGACCAACCTCTTCGGCACGACCTACTACTCTCTGGTCGGCCTGCACGCGACCCACGTAGTAGTCGGTCTTCTCATGCTCTCTCTCACTCTCGCGTTTTCTCTCGCAGGTCGCGTTAAAGAAGAGCATTCGGAAAAACTCGAAGTTCTCTCCCTCTACTGGCACTTCGTCGACGCGGTCTGGGTCGTCGTATTTCTCGTCGTCTACGTTTTAGGCAGATAACTTCAGCAAAGGAGGAGCACGATGCAGGAAGCACAGTCCACGCAAGGCCACGAACACGAGCACCGGTCCGACACCGTCATCCTCCCGGCACCAACACCCTGGCCCATGGTGCTTGCGCTCGGTCTCTCCCTGATGATCACCGGCATGGTCACACATTGGGTCATAAGCCTCCTGGGGCTGATCCTTACCCTGCGAGCCATCGTGGGCTGGTTCTTCGACATCTTCCCGCACGAGCTCCACGTCGCCGTCCCCGTTCAAACCGGCGTCATGAAGATCTCGAGCACCCGTACCACCCGCGAGCAGCTGCCGATCGCCGCAGAACATCGCCAGATCCTCCCAGTCGAAACCTTCAGCGTCGTCTCCGGCATCAAGGGCGGCATCGTCGGCGGCCTCGCCATGATCGTTCCCGCTGCTCTCTTCGGCCTCCTCAAATATCACAGCATCTGGTACGCAGTAAATCTTCTTGCGGCAGGTGGCTTCGTCAGTTGGGCATCTGCGAGCACAGCTTTCCTTTGCCAGTTTCACCTCGAAGGGCTTCTCGCAGCCACCGGCATTCACGCCTTCACCTCGGTCCTCATCGGTCTTCTCTATGGAGCCATGCTGCCGATGTTCCCTAGAAAGCCGATCCTCACCGCCGGCTTCGTCGCTCCTCTGCTCTGGACCGGCATCCTCTACTCGGCACTCGGAATCATCAGCCCTGTCCTCAACGCCCGCATTAACTGGCTGTGGTTTGTCATCTCACAGATCGCTTTCGGCCTTGTCTGCGGCTTCATCGTCAACCTGCAGGTCAAGGTCCGCACTCCGCAGTTCCGAGCTCTGCCGTTCGCCGTTCGCGCCGGACTTCACAGCGATGTACCTCTCACGAAAGACGAAGACCTATGAGCGAAAACAAATGAGATCAGCCCCTCACAGACTCGCAGTGTTCGGCGCCCTCATGCTATCGGCTGCCTGTATTGCCACTACCGGCTGCAGTCGCATTCACGGTCGCCCCGGCCCAGGCCCCGAAGTCATACGTCCCGACGAAGTTCTCGACTTCCCCACCCTCTACAAAGAGAACTGCGCGGCGTGCCACGGAGCCAACGGCAAAAACGGCGCAGCCATCTCTCTCGCCAACCCCGTCTACCTCGCCGTAGCCGGAGAACAGACCATCCAACAGATCATCGCAAAAGGCGTTCCCGGCGGTCTGATGCCTCCCTTCGCGAAGAGCTCCGGCGGCTCTCTAACCGATCGCCAGGTCTCCATCATCGCTCAGGGCCTCCTCCAGCAATGGGGAACACCTGATGCTCTCTCCGGAACAACCGCACCGTCCTACGCAGCGACGTTATCCCCTAACGCCGACCACGGTCAGCAAGCCTACACAGCAGCCTGCGCACGCTGCCACGGAGCAGACGGAGAAGGCACCACCGGCGATCCCAAAACCGGCGCCGGCAAACTCGGCTCCATCGTCAATCCGTCCTACCTCGCTCTCATCAGCAACCAGGACCTTCGCAGCATCACCATCGCCGGTCGTCCCGACGAGGGCATGCCTGACTGGCGTTCTGACGCCGCGCAACCCCTCACCGACCAGCAGGTCACCGACATTGTCGCCTGGCTTGCCTCCAAACGAGTCGCCGAACCAGGCCAGCCGTATCACGCCTACCAACCATGAAAGACAGAGAGAATGAAGTGCATCGCAGGAGCAGGAAGCCATGATACCCAGTGAACAGCTCCCACAAACCGATCACACCATCACCGAGCCCTCTACAGAACCGGTGAAAGACCCGAGCATCGCCGCAGGTCACTCGCGCCGCGCCTTTCTCTTCAAACTAGCTCTGGTGGTGAACGGAGCAGTTGGCGTCGTCCTCGCCATCCCCATCGTCGGCTACCTCCTCGGCCCCGCGTTGAAAAAAACCTCCGCCGACAACTCCTGGATCAACCTCGGCCCCCTATCGGACTTCCCCGAAGGCGAGACTCGCCTCGTCAGCTATCGCAACCCCATCACTACCGACTGGGACGGCCAGACCGGCGACATCCCTGCATGGGTCCGCCGCGTCTCAGGCGACACCTTCCAGGTCTTCGCCATCAACTGCGCTCACCTCGGTTGCCCCGTCCGCTGGTTCGCTCAATCCAAGCTCTTCCTCTGCCCCTGCCACGGCGGCGCCTACTACGCCGACGGATCCCGCGCTTCCGGTCCCCCCGAACGCGGTCTCTTTCAGTACCAGCACAAAGTCTCCAACGGCACCCTCATGATCAGCGCCGGAAGAATGCCAACCCTCGCCAACGAGGCAAAGAACGTCGCTCCCCTGACCCAGATCGACACAAAGATCGAAGGCAGCGCAGCAGCCAAACTCACCGCGATCGATCAACCCCAGCCGAGGTGCAGCTCATGCCAGACCTAAAGCAACGCGGCATCGATCTCTACAACTGGTTCGAAGCCCGCCTCGGACTCGGCGCGCCGCTCATCGAAACCGCCGAACACGAAGTCCCAGCCAACACCGCGAGTTGGTGGTACGTCTTCGGCAGCGCTGCCACTGTTATCTTCGTCCTGCAGATCATGACGGGCATCTTGCTGGCCCTGGTCTACGCTCCCACCGCCAGCAACGCCTGGAACAGCCTCCAGTTCCTCGACCACAACGTCCACCTCGGCTGGTTTCTGCGTGCAATGCACGGCTGGGGGTCAGACTTCATGGTCGCCATCGTCCTCATCCACATGGTGCAGGTCTTCCTCTTCGGCGCCTATAAGTTCCCCCGCGAACTCACCTGGATCATTGGCGTCTTCCTCCTCCTGCTTACCCTCGGCATGGCGTTCACCGGCCAGGTTCTACGCTTTGATCAGGACGCCTACTGGGGCCTCGGCATCGGCGCCTCCATCCTCAGCCGCGTCCCATTCATAGGCGGACCGCTCGTAGGTCTCATGCTCGGCGGCCCCATCATCGCGGGAAACACACTCTCCCGCTTCTTCGCTCTACACGTCTTCGTCATCCCCGGCACCCTGATTGCCTTGGTCGGCATGCACGTATGGATGGTCCTGCGTCTCGGCATCAACGACTACCCCATGCCCGGCCGCCTCGTCAGCAAAAAAACCTACCTCGCCGACTATAAGGAGATGGAAAAAAAGACCGGCATCCCCTTCGTTCCCGACGCTGCCTGGAAGGACGCCATCTTCGCCGCAGCCATCATGTGCGCCGTCATCGCTTGCGCGCTCTGGTTCGGCCCCTTCGGCCCATCCGGCCAACCTGACCCCACCATCATCGAAACAGCCCCCAAGCCCGACTACTTCTTCCTCTGGCTCTACGCCGTCCTCGCCTATCTGCCGCCTGCCCTCGAAACTCCCGTCCTCTTCATCATGCCGGTCGTCGGCATCGCAGCTCTTATCCTGCTCCCGCTCCTCTCCGGCGAAGGCGAAAAGCACGTATCCCGCCGCCCAGCCGCTGTCCTCATCGTGAGTGTCATCGCCGTCTCGCTCGGCGTCTTCACTCACCTCGGCACCTACACGCCGTGGAGTCCCATCATGAACGCCTGGACCAGCGATCCCACTCCTGTGTCCTACCTACACAACCGCACACCGCTCGAACGCGAAGGCGCAATCGTCTTCCAGAACAAGCAGTGTCGCAACTGCCACTCCATCGGTGGTGAAGGCGGCCTCCGCGGTCCCGCACTCGATGCGGTCGCTGCCCACATGACCGAAGACCAGATGATTCGCCAGGTCCTGCAAGGCGACGGCAACATGCCTGCCTACGGTAACGCCCTCAGCCCGTCTGAGACCACCGCGCTCGTCAAGTTCCTCACCACCTTGCACGGCCACGATCTCCAACCCGCCTTCGATGCTTCACGCCGCGTCGTCTCAGCCGCCACAGCCACACCTCCGACGAATAGCCAATAACTTCGTCCATCAAAGAAACGACTCACCATCCCGGACTAGCGATTCACAGTCTCATCGTGAATCGCTAGCCTTCGGTCTATCCTTACCCTAATGTCTCCAGAATACCGGGCCATCTTCAACGACTGGTCCCCCCCGATCTTCCTCACCGCCGCGCTCCTCCTAAGCGTCATCCTCTACACACGCGGCTGGTACGCCATTCGCAAGACGAGGCCCGCACTCTTTCCTACCTGGCGTCTCGTTTTGTTCAACCTCGGCATAGCCACCATCTGGATCTCCATCGCCTCCCCCATGGACGGCTTCGCCGACGCGCTCCTCAGCGCCCACATGGTCGAGCATCTCTTGTTGATGTCCGTCGTCCCACCGCTTCTCCTCCTCGGCTACCCGCAGGTCCCTCTGCTCCGCGGCATCCCTCACGTCATCACAGTGCGCCTGCTAGCACCGTTCCTGCGTATGAAGTGGATCCGCACCCTCGGCCATTTCTTCACCGAGCCGGTCGTCGCGTGGCTCGCAATGAACCTTACCTTCCTCGTCTGGCACATCCCCACCGCCTACGACTTCGCGCTCGAGCACGAACACTGGCACGAGTTCGAGCACATCTGCTTTCTAACCACATCGATCCTCTTCTGGTGGCCGCTCATCCGACCTTGGCCTACCACGTCGCGCTACCCCGGCTGGATCATGCTTCCCTACTTGGTTCTGGCAGACATCGTCAACACTGCGCTCTCCGCCTTCCTCGCCTTCTGCGACCGCCCCGTATACACCTACTACCTCCAGCGACCCAACTCCTTCCACGTCGATCCAATCTCTGACCAGCGAGCAGGAGCTGTCATCATGTGGGTTCTTGGTTCGCTCATCTTCCTCGTTCCCGCGGTCTTCGTCACCTTCCGCCTTCTGCATCAGGAGAAGACCCGCAGGATATAGATCCGAACCCCACAAAAATGTGGGGATGACGAGCCCGGTCGCAATGATTTTTATCTCTGCTATAGTCATAAAAAACTCGAAGATTGGAAACGCCTCAACCAATTGCGCCTTCGAATGATCGTGTTTGCTTGCCTCCCCATCGTGGCCACAACAACGACCGCAATCCGCAAGTTTGTTACCGCACAGAAACCCTGTGCCACTGGTACGGACACCACCTTCCAAGCTGAAGTTCCTGTGAGCCTTCCGTTCCAGGCACCGCAGGCAAATACACGGCTCTCTGGACCGATCGCCGTCAGTACGACATGGCAGATCGAAGGAACAATGCATGGCAACTGGAACGGGTAAGGGTTGGTTTGCTGATGGCCGCGCAGATGCTCTGTTTTGCAGCATACTCACCGTACTGGCCGTCCTGGCCACAAAACCTTTCACCGAAATTGGATTGATCGACGACTGCTCCTATCTCAGAACAGCATTCGTCTTCGCCAGGACAGGGCACCTGGTCTACAACGGCTGGGCGACGGCGATGCTTGGCTGGCAGATAGTTTGGGCCGCCCCGTTTCTCAAGCTATTCGGATACTCTTTCACCTCCGCTCGCATGTCGACGCTGGTCCTCTCCGCTATCTGTGTCTGGCTCGTACATTCCATCTTCCGACTTTGCGGCATCAATCGCCGCAACGCTAACTTCGGTTCCCTGGCAGTTGGCCTATCGCCAATCGTCGCTCCATTCTCAGTCAGCTTTATGAGCGACACCTGCGGTTTCTTCGTCATTCTGCTCTGCATCTACCTATGCCTTCGAGCCTACGTCGCATCCAGCGACCATGCCATGTTGGCATGGCTCATAAGCGCAGGCATCGCAGGGACGATCGGAGGAACGGCGCGACAGATCGCCTGGCTATCCGTGCTCGTTTTGGTGCCAACAACTGCTTGGATGCTTCGCCGCCGCCGGGGCGCTCTCCTTACCGGCGCTGCGCTATGGCTCATCGGTGGCGTGTCGATCTATGCCTGCCTGCAGTGGTTTAAGCATCAGCCATACTCTGTCCCATATCCGCTCATCCAGGGACCAATTAATCTGCAAACCACTCGTCAGATGGTCGACCACGGCTCTGCCCTGGCCCTTTGTCTCGCGCTCCTGACTCTTCCAGTGCTCGCGGCGTGGCTTACTATGCTTCCGAGGATTCGAGCTGGAATCATTGGCCTGCTCACCCTGGTCGCCCTCTTCGCCACAGATCTATTCCGATTCATCACCATTCATGACTTGGAAAAAGGTTTCATGCCTTGGACAGGGTACATGATAGATCGCCTGGGGATTGTGGAGTTCCCCAATAACAGCCTTATTGGCGCCGCTCCCACGACCTTCAATCACACAGCCCGCGTGATTGCGTCATTCATCGTGATCGCCGCTCTAGTAAACTTCTCCTACTGCATTCTCTTCCTAAAAGAACCCAAAAACACTTCTGTCCCTCCCGCAGGCCTGTCATCGAAGACGTTACTCCATCTATTCGGCCCCTTAGCCGTGGCCTACATTCTGCTTCTTGTTATTCCAAGCGCCTGGGCTAACACCTACGATCGCTACTTGATGTCCCTGTTCGTTCTGGCTCTTCTAGCGCTCCTGCGCCTCCATCAGGATCGGGTGTCTCCCCGGCTCCCGGCGTTAAGCTACGCGACGTTGGTGGCCTTCTCCATCTTCACGATCTTAGGTACTCACGACTGGTTCGCAATGCACAACGCACGCGTCGCGGCCATCGACAAGCTCCACAAAGCGAACATCTCCTCTTCACAGTTTCGAGCCGGGTTTGAGTATGACGGACTCACCCAGATCGACAATGCCGGCACTATCGTCGATCCTCGAGTAAAGCTTCCCGCTGGGGTCGAACTCAAGTATGCTCCGCCCGGGATTCCATCCGACTGCACCGCTCTCTTCGACCCTTACACACCAAGCATTCATCCTGTCTATTTTCTTGCTTTTCAAAAAGCGCCCTGTGTCACGGATTCGCAGTTTGACGCCGTTCCGTATCGAACATGGCTGCCGCCCTTTCAACGCCAGATTCTCATCTTGAAGCTGCAGTCGCCCACCCAATCCGCAGACTCACGGCCGCTCAGCAAATAGACAATCGCACAGAGACAGAAATATAAGCGAAATCGACGGTTTGGCGGCGTCCAATAGTCTAAGTGGCTTCCTTCGCGGAAGAGCTTTCTTGCAACACCTACTGCAACTTCTGTAGGGCCTCAACATGGACGATTTTGCACTCCACCTCTTTATTTTGGGGGTCTTTAATCTTTGCCTTGTTGCCGTCAATCTTGTATGTCACGTCCGTGCCAACCACAAAGTCGGTTGCGTTCATAGACTTCTTCGGGTCGGTCCGACAGGTATAACTTTTGCCCTTGGCCTCAAAAGCAAGATCATAGGCCTGATGTTTGTGCTCTGTATCTTTGACTCCGTAGGGAGCCCTTCCTTGCCCAGGAGAAATTTTTATGAGCATTCTCGATCACTTCTGTCTCGACGGAAGACAGCCCTCGTCACCGGTTCTGCCGCTGGCCTGGGCGCTGCGATCGCCTTAGCCCTCGCTGAAGCCGACGCGGACGTTATAACTCATGGCAACCGCCGCAGTGCTGACGTAACCTCCAAGGCCATCGCGTCCATTGGCCGTAAACGGCCGCGCTCTCAGCCGACCGTTTTACGGTACCCGGGCGTGGTCCATGGCCACTTGATTCTGCGTTTCGGCGACTTGCCGCGTGAGCTTGGCGCGATCCTCATCCTGGCGAAAACTGCAAACGCAACCGAACGCTTTGATCGGTAAGCAGAGTTCGTTTATCGATACTATCCCGTCGGGGACGCGTACCCCCGGGGTCGATGAGTGCATTGGCCTTCGCATAAGAAAGCCGATCGTTGTCAATCCGTTTTTGTGTAGTTGAGGACAAATTCATCTCATGATGCGTAGCCTGTACCGAAGTGTTCGCAGGTAGAATCGCCTTCTTTGATGATGTGCATCTGTGGCTCGCTCTGTCCCGAGTTACGCCTTCCAGGTTGGAGACCCACGTAGCAGGCGGCATCGCGGCTCATGCGAAAACGATGTGGGTCTTCCAGGGTCAGCATATTGGTGAGGGCGACTAGCGTTCCCACTCCCTTGATCTGCTTCAGACGCTCCGCTTCTGGATACCTATTCCCCGTCATGGACTCAAGCAGGTGGTCGTACTCGCAGATCCGTTCGCTGACCGACTCTACATCTCTCATCATCGGTTCCGGTGCACTCTTCAACTCCGGACTCAGATCCTCGGCCGCCTTCGGCATCATCCCGCGTGCGTTGCATCCGCGGAGCCGCTCCCCGTAGGACTTCGTCAGGCCGCGCGCCACGTTGACCAGCAGCGTCCGCGGACGCACCAGAGCGGCTCGCGCCCGAATCACCGTCAGGTCTCTCTGGGCTTTCTCTGGTTCACCCGCAGCAGGTGGAAGCAGCGACCCTTGTTCATAGTCCTGCTCGCCATCGCAGGGCTGACGGACGCCACCGCTCTGACCGGTGCAGCGGCATAAAAACCGGCTTCGCTGTGCCTACCCAACCTCAATCATCGACGTCACCGAAACCAATCCACCGCCGTCACGTTGACCGAGGTGATGGTAAGAGTGTGCGGTAAAAGGCCAATTCAAACAACATGAGCAAAACCTGCATCCAACGTGGAGAGCAGATTTCGTGAAGGAATGAGGCCTAACTGGCATGTGGATTGTCCGGCTCGCGCTTAGGAGGCCATATACCTTTGTCGTCTTTTCGGTACTTATGCTGCTGTTCGGCATCGCTACTTCTATCGAATCGCCCAAGGACATCTACCCCTACATTGACATTCCCGTTGTAACAATCGTCTGGAGCTATAGCGGTTTGCCCCCGCAGGATATGGAGGGGCGAATTGTTACCGTGTGTGAACGCGCGCTTACCACCACGGTCAACGACATCGAACATACTGAGTCTGAGAGCTACCAGGGGGTGGCAGTAATCCGTGTTTACTTTCAGCCCAAGGTAAAGGTTGAACTCGCGCTAGCCCAGATCACGGCAGTGGTGCAGACGATTCTGCGCGTGCTGCCGCCAGGAACATTCCCGCCGAACATCCTCAAGTACGACGCATCGAGTGTTCCGATTCTTCAACTGGGGCTCGCGGGTCAGGGAGTCACTGAAGAAGATTTGTACGACATGGGCCTGTCGTTCATCCGTCCGAGGCTGGCGAATGTCAAGGGTGCTTCGGTGCCGTTGCCTTATGGAGGAAAGGTACGTCAGGTACAGGTGGATATCGATCCCAACCTGATGTACTCGAAGCATCTATCAGCGACCGACGTCTCAACGGCGATCAATCAGCAAAACCTTATCCTCCCCGCCGGTCTTGCGCGCATTGGCGATCGCGAGTTCATCGTCAAACTTAACTCCAGCCCAGCGCTGGTGGCGGCGATGAATGATATGCCGATCCGCGCTGCTAATGGTGCGGTCGTACAGATGAAAGACGTCGGGCAGGTGCGGTTGGGCTATGCCCCACAGGTAAATGTGGTCCGACAGGATGGACGACGTGCGGCGCTGCTGACGGTGCTAAAGAACGGCGAGACCTCGACGCTCGACATCGTCAAAGGAGTGAAACGGCTTCTACCCAGCATCATCGCGGCGCTCCCGGTCAAAGGGCTTACGATTACCCCGCTTTTCGATCAATCCATCTTTGTGAGTGAATCGATCTCGGAGGTTGTGCGCGAGGCTACGATCGCCGCAGGCCTTACTGCGTTGATGATTCTGCTCTTTCTCGGAAGCTGGCGTTCGACGTTCATCGTCTGCCTGTCGATCCCGCTGTCGATCGCGACCTCCCTTGTGGTTTTGTGGTGCTGCGGACAGACGATCAATGTGATGACTCTCGGCGGACTTGCTCTTGCGGTGGGCATCCTAGTGGACGACGCTACCGTCGAGATTGAAAACACTCACCGCAACATGGTCCACGAGAGCTCGCTGATTAAAGCGATTCTCGATTCGGCCAGTCAGGTCGCTGCTCCCGCGCTGGTCTCTTCGCTCTGCATCTGTCTGGTATTCACGCCTGTGGTGTTGCTGAGCGGACCAGCCCGGTATCTCTTCACACCGCTGGCGATGGCGGTTGTCTTCGCGATGCTGGCCAGCTACTTTCTTTCTCGCACGCTGGTCCCGACGATGATGCACTTTCTGCTCGAAAGCGAGATGCCGCTTTATCAAGACCCCGAGGCTTCCCGTCGCGAAGAGGAAGAGAACTGGCTATGGCGGATTCACTCGAAGTTCGAGCGGTGGTTCGACGCACAGCGGGATAAGTACGATCGAGTGCTCGATTCGGCGCTTGGTGCGCGTCCACTGGTGCTGGGGATCTTCGGGCTCTTTGTTGTGCTGTCGCTTCCCCTGATCGTTTTCATCGGCCAGGACTTCTTTCCCTATGTTGACTCCGGCCAGATGCGCCTGCATGTTTATCCCCCTCAGGGTACGCGGCCCGAGGACGCCGAGTTATACTTTGCGGCGATCGAACGCGAGATCCGCCTCGTGATTCCGCCAGAGCGCGTGGAGCTTCTGCTTGATAACATAGGGCTCCCCAATGGTGGATTCAACCTCGCCTTCTCCGACTCATCGGTCACTTCGGATTCAGACGGTGACATCCTGATTGCGCTCAAGCCGGGCAAACGAGATACGCAGCTCTATATGCGAGAGCTTCGCGACCGGCTTCACGCAAAGTTTCCCGATGGCATCTTTTTCTTCACGCCAGCAAACATTACCAACCAGATCCTCGACTTCGGCCTTCCTGCGCCGATTGATCTTCAGGTTGTCGGCCGAGGAAAAAATAACTATCAGATCGCGCAGAGGCTGCTCGCGCAGGTGCAGGCGATTCCTGGCGTCGTGGACGCGCACATTCATCAGCAACTCGAGCAGCCAACCATCGATGTCAACGTGGACAGGCTCAAAGCACGACAGATCGGGCTCACGCAGCAGGACATTGCTAACAGTATGCTGATCTCACTCACCGGCACGGGTCAGACTGCGCCTAACGAATGGCTGAATCCGCAGAATGGTGTGAACTACCAGGTGGTTGTGCAAACTCCGCAATACCGCATCGATTCCATGCAGTCCCTCGCTCGCACACCCCTCACCTCACCACAGGGCAATGCCAGCCAGATGCTTAGTAACGTCGCCAACTTCCAACGCGATGTCACGCCCATCATCATCAACCATTACAACATCCAGCCCACCTACGACATCTACGCCGACGTGGATCAAAGAGATCTTGGTGGAGTTGCGTCAGCCATTCGCAAGTTGATGAACAAATCGGTCGATGACCTACCACAGGGCACGACGCTTGCACTGCGCGGCGAAGTAGAGACCATGCGCGAGTCGTTTCTGCGTCTGGGACTCGGCATCATTTTTGCAATTGTTATCGTCTACCTGTTGATGGTGGTCAACTTTCAGTCGTGGATCGATCCGCTGATCATCTTGATGGCTCTGCCCGTCGCTTTCTCTGGAGTTCTCTGGATGCTCTTCCTCACAGATACCACCTTCAGCGTTCCGTCACTGATGGGATCAATTATGACGATCGGCGTTGCACTGGCTAACTCCATTCTGGTGGTCGTCTTCGCCAACGATGAGAGAGCCCGGGGACTCAACGCCAGTGAGGCCGCACATTCTGCCGGTATCACACGCCTGCGTCCGGTTTGCATGACCGCACTAGCAATGATCATTGGCATGGGACCCATGGCTCTGGCGCTGGGCCAGGGCGGTGAACAGAACGCACCCCTTGGTCGTGCCGTTATCGGTGGACTCCTCTTCGCGACATTCGGCACGCTCTTTATCGTGCCGATTATGTACTCACTGCTGCGTAAAGACGCTCCTGCCGATGTGGGCGAAGAGGTCGATCAGGCACAGAAAGAGATAGACGAACGGGAACAGAAGTCTGCAGAAGAGCGCAAACAAAAGAGAGGCCGTTCCGCTGAGCAGCCCTCGGAGGGCACAGCATGAGCGACGATCTCGAACAACGTCAGTATCCGGAAGACGAGCGCCTGCGCCGCATCGCGGAAGACCCGGACCGACGCATGACCCGCGAAGAGTGGGAGAGCGAAGAGTCTGCCGCACGGCAGGCCGCGCATAAGAAGCACCAGCAGGTACATCAGGACCGGGCGCAGCAGCAGGAGTACGACCGCAAGCATCGGAGCCACCATCTGCCATGGGCCACCATCGTCAAGTGGGTTGTTATTGGCGTCGCAGTGCTGCTGATTGTCTTTTTCCTCGGGTGGCTGCCGCATCACAACCACAACAAGAAGGCCGCGGAGAATGCGCGGCAACGGCAGAACGAACAGCCGGAAGTCGAGGTTGTGCAGGCCATGCGCTCGCACACTCCAGGCCAACTTACGATACCGGGAACCACCAGTGCGCTCACGGTGGCGTACGTGTACGCTCGCGCCAACGGCTATCTGCGTCAAAGATTGGTCGACATCGGCGACCACGTGAAGAAAGGCCAATTGCTCGCAACGATCGATGCGCCCGATCTGGACGCGCAGGTAGCTCAGGCCCGCGAGCAGCTCCATCAGGCCGAGTCTGACGAAGCACAGCAGCAGGCGCAGCTCGCGTTGCGCAAAGTTACCTGGGATCGGTGGCGCATTCTTGTCGCACGCGGCGTCTTTTCGCAACAGGACGGAGATCAGCGTGAGACCGACTACAAAGCGCAGCTCGCAATCGTCGCTTCGTCGCACCGCAACGTTGAGAGTTACCGTGCCAATCTGGATCGAGTGATCTCCCTGCAGGAGTACGAGAAAGTGCGTGCGCCCTTCAACGGAGTTGTCACGCAACGCAATACCGATGTCGGTGCACTAATCGCTACGACGGGCGCAGCTTCAACTGCACCAAGCCCTGACTCGATGCAGCCTTCAGGAGGCACGCTGAACTCGTCAACCTCTAACAATGGAGGAACGAGTGGCTCTCCGAATACATCTGCCACGCCGTCTACGGGCGGGTCCCAGGGCGGTGCTCTATTCGCCATTGCACAGACCGACGTCCTGCGCATCCTGATTTCGGTTCCGGAGGGCTACGCGAGCTCGATTCGCCGCGGCATGTCGGCCAAGGTCTACGTGCAGGAGCGGCCCGGCGCAGCAGTCTTCGGCAAGGTAACGCGCACTGCCGACTCTGTCGATACCAACACACGAACCATGCTGGTTGAGGTCGACGTCGACAATCACGACGGCTCGCTCTACCCCGGCATGTACGCGCTTGTGAGCTTTGTAGAGGTTACCGGCGTATCACCGATTGTCATCCCAGGCGACGCCGTCGTTGTACGCAACGATCACACTTCGGTGGCTACGGTTCACGACCAGAAGATTCAGATGAAACAAGTTGAGATCGGACGCGACTACGGTCCTCAGGTGGAGATCCTCTCTGGGTTGAAGGAGGGCGAATGGATCGTTACGTCGGTGACCGACTTCGTCCAGCAAGGTGCAAGTGTTCGACCGAAGGTCGATGAAACAGCAGCGGAGCAGCAGCGCGGCGGCGGACAGCAGACCAATCAAGTTCCTAGCTCCGGACCAAATCAGTATGGCGATCAAAGCATCGTCAACTCCGCGACGGAGAGCACTAATCAAAAGGGAGGTCAGCAGAAGCAAGAGGGCAAGCAGACCCCTGGAGGCAAGGAACAGAAGATTCAGAAGGGGAGCGGGAGTTCGCAATGATCTATAAGATCCCTCTCGCATTGATGCTAATCGCCACGACGTTGCCGGCGTGGACCCAGACACCTGTGCTCCACCCCGGTGAGGATGTTCAGGAGGCCCCAGGCCAAAAGATTCCTCCTGCAGCCGAGAATCCGGTTGTACCGGAGAACGTTCCTCAAACCAAGCCGAACCGTACATCGATGGACATGCGCCAGATCAGGCCGATGGCTACGCAACCAGCAACGCCGGACGCTCCGTCCCCAGCCATCCGAAGCGCAGAGGACACAAAGGCCCGACCCGATGCGGAAGCGCCTCACCTTCCTGATATACGTATTCTCAACCTCATCGGTTCGTATCGCCAATCCACCGTGGCCCCATTGCCAGCGGGAACAACGGCTCGCGTGCAGACCAATCTCCGCGATGGACGGTTGTATCTGTCGTTGCACGATGCCATTCTGTTATCGATTGAGAACAATCTCGATGTCGAAGTGAGCCGCTACAACCTCTTCATTGCAGACACCGATGTGCTACGTGCGCGCGGCGGTGGCTCTCTGCGTGGCGTCGATCTCAATATCGAACAATCACCCGCGGGCGTTGGCGAGACCTCCGTGCCGCTACTGATTACCTCAACGGCGCAGACCGGCGGCTCGCCTTTGAACGTAAACGTGGAGGATCTCTCACAGGTCACGCAGGCAGGAAGTACCACGCAACAGAATCTTTCCGCGAACGGAACCTACGCTTACTCGCCTGGGCCGCCGCTTCCCTTATTTGATCCAACACTCATTGGGCAGGCGGGTTATTTCCGCCGCTCCGACCAAACCTCGCTGATCAGCGACACTGGGAGTTCGAGCGGCACAGACACTTCTTCGGCTACCGGTCCGCTGTCCTTTGTGAGTGCAGCACTCGACTATCAGGAGGGCTTCGGTCCCGGCACGCAGATCGACGTCAATGTCAGCAACGCGGCACAAGTGCTCTATTCAGACAATTCGCAGTACGATCCATTTCACGCGCCTTCAACTTCTGTCACTATCACCCAGCCACTGCTTCGCGGGTTGGGTCGGGGCGTCAATCTTCGATTTATCCATGTGGCCCGACTGGACCAGAAGATTACACAGCTTGTCTTCCTGCAGCAGGTGCTGGAGGTCGTCTACGGCACGTCGCGGCTCTACTACGATCTGGTTTCGCTGGGTGAGAACGTTGGGGTGAAAGAGGAGGCTTTGGCTGCTGCGCAAAAACTCTACGACGACGACGCAAGCCAGGTGGAGCTAGGCACTCTTGCACCCATTGAACTCACACGCGCCCGTGCACTTCTTGGATCAAGCCGGCTCGACCTCGTGCAGGCCCGCGCTCTCTATCGTCAACAAGAATCGATCCTTCGCCAACAACTGCTCCGCCACAGTGGCGATCCGGCTGCCTCCTTCACCGAGATCGTTCCGACCGACCGCATTACAGTTCCCGATGATCCCCCATCGCTCGATGTGTCTTCGCTCATCAAAGATGCGCTCTCGAACCGTCCAGATCTCGCACAGGCTGGACTGCAGCTCAAGGCAGATGAGGCCTCGCTCAAGGGTTCGCGTAACGGCGTGCTGCCGAACCTGAGCATCTATGCCAACGCGCAGACTCGTGGATCGTCGCTGGTGCCCTACCAGGTATTGGGCTCACCCGGCACTGGAGAGATCACCGTACCTGGTTCCATCACGGAAGGAGGACTTCGGCTTTCGACGATCTACCAGGGCGGAGTCCAGCTCAACCTTCCCTTGCGCAACCGCATCGCGCAGGCCGATGCAGTGCGCGATGCAATTCAGCTTCGACAGGCCGAAAGCCGCCATCTAAAAATGGAAGATGAGATTCGCGCAGAGATTGAAAACGCCGTCATCGCGCTTGAGACAGCACAGCAAGCATACCAGGCGGCAGTCGAGAGCCGCGATTATCAACAGCAACTGCTTCAGGCCGATCTCGACAAGCTAGGAGTGGGCGCTACTACCAACCTCAACATCGTGCAGGACCAATCGTACCTCGCACAAGCGCGCGCTACGGAGGTCGCGGCCCGTTCTGACTGGATGAAAGCGCGCATAGCCCTCGATCGGTCCCTCGGAGATCTTCTGGACAAAAACAACATCTCACTCGATGATGCCATTCGAGGTCGTCTTCCCTAGGCAAAGGCATTAGAGTCCGTCGGTCTCCGGCTCAGACGCGCGTAGGCGCCGGTCGTACTGACGCGAATGGAGGACAGCTTCTGTGCCAGGCCAAACGAGTGCTCCTAGTTTGGAAAATGATTTCGCCATCTTAACCGATTCGTTGCTAGCCACCATCACTATTGCAGACCTCTACGCATCCCAATTGCGGGGGCTGGTGCTTTTGGGCGAGTCGATTTAATACGGTTTAGATTGTTCGACGTTACGGTGGCCGTGAATTGGTCGCGCCATGCTGCCGTTTCCACGACACAGTCTTCACCGGTTCAATGAGTGCTTCATCCTGAATGCGTCAACTGAGAATTCGAATCACTTCTACTAGATCCACGACACGCCAAGTGGCTGGATCTCGATGGGCGTTAACCAACGCGTTAGAGCTGGCGATCACAACGTTGGTCGCCGGTCCGGCAAAGTGAACATGCGAACCTACCATTGCTTAGGCGGTACATAGGGCTGGGAGCGTGTTCAACTCACAGCTGTGATGCCGCCCTAGTAGAACAGTCCAATGCGCATATGCTCGGAATGAATCTTCTCGGACTCACCTGACGCATAGTATGTGCGCTCTAGACCATGCTTGTCCCAATACGAGTTGACTCTTCAAGCATTACCTGTTTACTCTATGCCTGCAGGAAAACAGGGATCAAGATTATGGATAAATCTAACGAGAAGCCTCGCGATCTATTCCCCGGCGCACTGGAGATCATGATCCTGGAATCGCTGCGCAGGCAGCCCTCCCATGGATATGCGCTTGTTCAGCACATCCAGGAGCGCTCGAACAATCTGTTGCAGGTTGAGGAAGGCTCACTCTACCCAGCTCTTCAGCGCCTGTTAAAAGCCAAGCTGGTCACAGCTGATTGGACTGTTTCTCCTTCCACAAATCGCCGCGTGCGGATTTACCAGATAACGCGCGCCGGCCTGCGCCACCTTGATCAAGAGATCTCCAGCTTCGACCGCATGCTGGAAGGCATTCAGATGGTCCTTGGTCCTGCACGGCGGGTCGGCTAGCTCCTTAGGAGGTCGCGGCATGAACTGGTTTCATCGCATCTTCCGCCGTCGCATTTACAACGATCTCAGCGAAGAACTCCGTCAACACATCGAAGAGAAAACCGAGCAGCTTATGCGCGCGGAGAATCTGTCCCGCACAAAGGCCGAACAGGCCGCGCGACGCGCGTTCGGTAACGTCACGCTCATGGAGCGCGCAGCCGGGAGACGTGGCAATGGCCTGCCATGGAATCGATCGCGGCCGACATCCGGTTCGCGCTGCGACAGATACGGAGATCGCCGGGCTTCTCCGTTGCGGTCATTGTGCTACTGGCCCTGGGTATTGGAGCGACCACTGCAGTTTTCTCTCTGGTAGATGCGATCTTGTTGAAGCCAGTTCCATATCCCGAACCAAATTCCGTCGTACTTCCGTGGAATATTCCACCGGCCGGGGTCAGCATTGGCGGTTTCGACAAGTTTCCATGGAGTCCGATTCACTTCCATGCGTTTGAGCGAGAGACGCAAACTTTCCGATGGCTAGGCGCGTTCCAGGGAGCCAACTTCAATCTGACCGATGCGGGCGACCCTGCCATGCTTGAGGGAGCACAGGTTTCGTGGGGATTCTTTCCCGCCCTGGGCATCTCTCCTGCAATCGGCCGCACGTTTACCCGTGAAGAAGACACCCCGGGCAAAGAGCACGAGGTGGTGCTGGGCGATGCACTGTGGCGGAGCCGCTTCCACGCAGATCCCACCATCCTCAATCGGGTGATCCATCTGGATGGCACGGCTTACACGGTCGTCGGCATCATGCCGCGTGGCTTTGATTTTCCTCGCGCCAATGAGATGCCGGGCGACTTTACTTTCGCGTCAAAGACCCAGCTCTGGGTTCCGATCGCGCTGCCTGCGGTGACGCCACGGTTTACCTCTTCGGAGTTGGCGATCGTCGCTCGTCTCCAGCCAGGCCTGTCCGTCGCGCAGGCACAGAACGCGATGGATCTCTTCGCCCAGCGCATGGATCGAGAGCATCCGGAGATGAAAGGCTGGTCCCAATCACTCGTGACACCGCTCCAGCATCAAGTTGCGGGGGATACGAGCCGGCCTCTTCTGTTGATTCTTTCGGCAGTCGGCGTGGTGCTGTTGATCGTATGTTTCAATGTTGCCGGGCTCCTCCTTACGCGGTCTATTGCACGCGAGCGGGAGTTCACACTTCGAGCCGCGCTTGGAGCAGGTCCAGGGCGTGTTCTGCGTCAGGTACTTACTGAAAGCCTCCTACTGGCCTTGGCCGGGGGCATCGGCGCCGCAGCCATTGCGGCCACTGGTATTTCGCTGGTGAAAACTTTTGGACCGCCCAACCTGCCCCGCCTTCAGGAAACCGGCGTCAATCCACGTGTATTCGCCTTCGCTTGTGTCATCACCCTGCTCACGGGCGTTATCTTCGGACTTGCGCCTGCCCTTGGCGCTGGACGCGTCAATCTGGCAGGATCGCTCCGTGAAGGAGGTCAAAAGAGCGGGGCAGCCGCGAGTCATCCACGTTTGCGGCGTGCCCTCGTGGTCTCGCAGATCGCCATGGCCCTTGCGCTGGTGATGGCTTCCGGGTTGCTGGTGCGCTCGTTTTACCAACTCCTCGCATCCAATTCCGGCTTCCGCGCCGACCACGTCCTTACCTTCGCGCTCTCGCTGCCGGGTACGCGGTATCCCGAGCGCGCAGCCATTGCCCGTTTCTACCAGAATGCATTGCCGCGCCTGCGCGCCATTCCGGGTGTCGAATTCGCTGGTGTTACCGAATCGGTTCCCCTTGGCGGGGCGACCGAATCCGGGGTCGCCCGCATCGTCGGACGCCCTCTCGGCAAAGGCGAACTGCCTCCAATCGTCGATTACACGATCATCTCTCCCGGCCTGTTTTCAGCCCTCGGAACGCCGCTGCTTCAGGGGCGTGACGTGCTCGATTCCGATGTGCTTTCGGCGCCACCAGTAACCGTGATCAATCGTGCCATGGCACGACACTACTGGCCGAACGAGAACCCTATCGGCAAACAGGTTCTCGTGCCTTCGCAACGTGTGCCGGCTACCATCATCGGCGTGGTGGCAGATATGAAACATTCCTCCCTGCGTGAGGTGCCCGGCCCAGGCATGTTTGAACCCTACACGCAGGAGGTTTGGCCATCGATGGCGATGATGCACGTCGTTCTCCGCACGAAAGCCAACCCTGACAACGTGATCGGAGCGGCACGTCACATCATTCAGGATCTCGATGCCGGGATTCCGTTGGCTGACGTTTCCACGCTCACTGCCATTACGCAACGCTCCATGGCGGCCAATATGTTCTCGATGCTGGTCGTCGGTTTCTTCGGAGCGCTCGCGCTGGTCCTCGCCGCTGTCGGTATCTACGGAGTCATCGCATACTCCGCGAGACAGCGAACACAGGAGATTGCGATCCGCATCGCGCTAGGGGCCCAGCGAAGTAATGTCTTCCGCATGGTGCTCGGCCAGGGACTCCGCCTCGCTGCTCTGGGCATTTTATTCGGCGTTTTCGCTGCTCTGCTGGTTGGCCGGGTGCTGGCTGGATCGCTCTACGGGGTGAGCGCCTCCGATCCGCTAACGCTCACATGCGTTGCTCTGTTGATCACTGTAGTGGCCCTGGCAGCCAGCTTCCTGCCGGCTCGCCACGCGGCCGCAACGGCTCCGATGGAGGCTCTGCGGGGCGATTGAGCCGCCAGATCAATTCGTGTTGCACCTGAGGGACCTCACGTTCACCCGTCCTCCCTCAACAAGTGCCAATCGCCAATGCACTCGTTGACGACATAGAACTTTCGAGAGGTCGACTTCTCGAAACTCGCTTGCAAACGTGGCCAACAGTGGCAGCATTTCGCTGGTCGCAGGAAGAGTGAATAGTTTCTTAGCAAGATCAAGTAGAAGGATTTCGTTTTTATTGTTCTCTGCCCCACGAACAGAGAAAATCTAATACTGGAACCAATGTCTGTCCGTGCGGCGAGAGCGAGTACCGCACCTTAAGGGGTAAGCCTTGCTCCTGATGACCTGTTTTCCGATGCGCTGCAAGACTAAGGGAACCCAACCCAACAAGCGCGATCCGGGGACACATGCGCTAATTCACTTTTTATTGGACCCAAATTTATGAGGCTAATTAATTCATTTCTATGGTGGAGCTGAGCGGGATCGAACCGCTGACCTCCTCGTTGCGAACGAGG
>CAZZZG010000038.1:0-33761 GCA_964658525.1 uncultured Edaphobacter sp. | reverse complement strand
GGTAGTCATAGGTAGTCATAGGTACTCATTGGCAATTGGGGTTTACTACTTTTACTCCGTGATCAACCCGAAAGAGAACCTAGATGATTAACAGTTACGTTGTGAAGGTGCTCACCACTAGTGCATCCAGTCGATCTTGTCTCGCTGTTACCCACGGCGCATAACTTTTCTCTGTCGTCCTAATTGAAGTGTGCCCAAGCAACTTGCTCACCTCCTCCATTGGAATACCCCGCTGCAACAGGCTGACCGCGAACGTATCGCGTAGCTGGTGGGAGTGGCCGGACGGCATCCCCGCCGCTTTGAACGCTCGTTTGAAAGCCCGTTCCCAGACGTCAACCGCAGCTTTTGGCTTGCCTTCTGCTCGATTCCAAAAGATGTAGTCTGGGTGACCGTTCAAATCCATCACCGCAATGACCTCAAGGGCGACGTCGGGAGGGAGCGGTACGGATACGTGCGTACCCGTCTTCTGTCTGCTTGTGACGACGCGGTAGATGCCCTTCCGTGCGTCGTGCACAATCTCATTGCGTTCGAGAGTGACCGCATCGTGTATGGCGAGGCCGCTGTGACGCATGAGGCGTATTAGTGCGTGTGTTCGCTTCACCCTCTCGGCTGAACGAAACTCGGTAGGCAGAACTTCCAGCAACTTCGCATACTGCCTATCTGTCAGTGGCAGTGTCGGCGGCTCTGTAACCTTGATGGGAGAGAGCTGAGGGATGTGGTCAATCATCTTTGCATTGAAGGCGTATCGCAGGAAACCCCTCAACCGCTCCTGCACCTTCGAACGTGTCAGCGAGGAGCTGTAATGCTTCACCCATCCCGCCCTGAACTCTGTGAGTTCTGCCAACCCGATGTCATGGGGGAAGAACTTACCCTTCTTCGCCATGAACTCACTGAGGCGTCCCAACTCCCGAACGTGCTTCTTATAGGCCGTTGGGTCCAACCCTTGCGACAGCTTGTCACTGAGATAGAGTTTGATCGCGTCTTCGATAGTCAGGCGGGACTCAGCCTTGATCGTGACAGCGTCTAGTGGTCTCGAAGGGTCCGCTGTCCTGAACCTGTCCTCGACCTCCCGCCGTCTCTCCTCAGCAATCGACCATGTTCTAGTCTTTGCCGCCTGCCTGTACAGCTTGCCCTTGTGCGACCAGCGGAGATGCTTCGGACATCGGCAGCTCTTGTAGAACTCATCACCAGCGCGGGGACAGTTTTTGGAGTGCCTTACAGTGACCGTGACAGTAGGGATGACGGGGACTTGAATGGGCCGATTGCTCAACGTGCGGGCACCTCATTGGAATCGTTCGACCCCAAGAGCCTAGCACAGGCTTTCACAAAAGTTTCACAATTTCAGCAGGCTTCTCAGTAGTTGTTGATTTTATTAGGTTTAGAAGTGGTGGACGCGGTAGGGATCGAACCTACGACCAGTCGATTAAGAGTCGAATGCTCTACCAACTGAGCTACGCGTCCATCTGGTTTTTGCTCCTGGAGAAGGAGATCGGTGAGAGTCTTTGCATGGGATGCTGCGGGCAGGACTCAATCAGCCGACTTGTTAAAGATAACACAGCTTGCAGCGTAAAACAGCTCTGCAAGCTGTGAGTTGGATGAAAGTATTTGCGCAGTGCAGGCGTGTTTCAACGTCTGCTATCTGGTCGGTTTAACCGACGAAGTCAACGTTGGCGCGATGGGGGATGATGCCGCGATCGTACCCCATGGCGAGCAGCTTGCGGATGGCGTCTTTGCCGTCTTCACCGTAGTTGAGGGTGCGTTCGTTGACGTACATGCCGACGAAGCGGTTGGCGAGGGTGGGGTCGAGGTCGCGTGCGAATTGCATGGCGTAGGCGAGAGCTTCTTCGCGGTTGTCGAGCGCGTGCTGGATGCTGTCGCGGAGGGCGTTGGTGGTGGTGAGGAGAGTTTCAGCGCCGAGGGAGCGGCGGATGGCGTTGCCGCCGAGGGGTAGGGGAAGACCGGTCTGTTCGCGCCACCACTGGCCGAGGTCGAGGAGCTTGATGAGGCCGTCGTTGGCGTAGGTGAGTTGACCTTCGTGGATGATGAGGCCAGCGTCGAACTCGCCCGCGACGACGGAGGGGATGATCTTGTCGAAGGGAACGGTGACAGTTTCGATCTCGGGGGCGAATAGCTTGAGGGTGAGGTAGGCGGTGGTGAGGGTGCCGGGGACCGCGATGCGCGTCTTCTTGACGTCGTCGAGCGAGAGCTTGCGCGGGGCGACGATCATGGGGCCGTAGCCTTCGCCGACGCTGCCGCCGCAGGACATGAGGGTGTAGTTGTCCTGCAGGTAGGGGTAGGCGTGGAAGGAGATGGCGGTGACGTCGTAGAAGGCCTCGTTGATGGCTCGGTGATTAAGGGTCTCGATGTCGGTGAGGGTGTGGGTGAACTTGTAGCCGGGGACTCGGACCTTGTTGGTGGCGAGGCCGTAGAACATGAAGGCGTCGTCGGAGTCGGGGCTGTGGGCGATGCTGATTTCCTGGATGGCGGTGGTTGCGGTGGTCATGATGCTTCCTTCGGTGTTCGTGATGCGTATGTGATGCGCAGTAGGGAGTGGCTCTGCGCTGAGTTTGATTGCTGGCGGCTGGGTGGGTCTAGTCAAGACTGGCGCCAGCGTTTGATAGAGCTGAAGATCCCAGCGGCTGCGGTGATCTTGACGATCTCGCCGGGAAGGAACGGGGCGATGGCCATGGTCCAGGTGGCGGCGGCGCTGGTGTGGAGGAGATGGGCAAGCCAGCTTGCCCCGAGGATGAAGATGGGTGCGCTGGCGAGAGTTGCAGCTACGAGGCCGGCACGGAAGGGGGTGGTAATGCGCTGCATGGCGCGGACAGCCCAGCCGGCGGTGGCTGCTGCCACGGGGTAGGAGAAGAGGTAGCCTGCGTTAGGGCCAAGCAGGTGTGCGATGCCGCCAATGCTGTGGGGCGTGAAGAAGGGGAGGCCCATCGCGCCTTCGGCTAGATAGAGGACCATCGCGGAGAAGCCGGCAACGGGACCGAGTAGCATGCCGACTAAAATGACCGCGAAGTTCTGCAGGGTGAGGGGCACGGGCGTGAAGGGAAGCGGGAGAGAGATGTGAGCGCAGATGGCCACGAAGGCACTCGCTGCAACGGCGAAGATGACTTTGCCGGAGAGAGATTCCTGAAGCGATCCGGTGCGGTGGGTGAGACCGAGTTGAGAGGAGGTGGCGGATTGCATGCGGGAGATCCTTTCGCGCTATTGTTGCTTAATGATTTTGTGCTGCGGTGGAGGTGTTGCGGTTGTGGACCGACTGCACGTTCCACACAAGAAGGATAACAAGGCGGCTGGGTTCGTGCATGTTATTCGGTCATCAGCGTGTATACGGACGGTGTGGAGATCAAATTTTTACTGGTTATGTGCACGAAGGCGGTATGAAGTAGGTACGTGCCTGTGGGAATTGGGGATTTCCACTTGACGGTGGTGAGAGCGAAGTCTGTACTGAAATTGGGATGACTCCTTTGAATACAACAGGCGCAGTGTCGAAGCGGTCGAGTACGATCGTGCGCCTGTATGAACGGGGCCGGGTAGGGTGGCGGAAGGTCGCTACCGGCGCGGCAGCGGTGCTTGCTGTGGCGATGGGGTACCACGTCATCTTTGGGCAGAACGGGTTAACTGCGTATCAACAGAAGCGGAACGACGCACAGAGCCTGGATGGGCAGTTGCATAGTCTGCAGCGTGAGAACGATCTGTTGAAGGGGCATGTGGAGCGGCTGCAGAACGATCCGAATGCGATTGAGCATCAGGCCCGCGAGGAGCTGCACTACACGCGGCCCGGCGAGGTGATTGTGTATATGCCTGCTCCGGCTGGATCGAGTACTGCGAAGCAGTAACTGCGCCAGTTCGGCGGTTCCGTCTTCTATTTTCAATCGCAATTCGATAGATCCGGTGAGTTGCGATACTCCATCGGGCGACTACGCGAGGGTTCCATACGATACGCCTGGAACCCTCGGGATTTTCCGTCAATTACTCGGAGCGCAGTGCCTGGGTGAGATCTACGGAGGCTGCGCGACTTGCCGGAAGCAGAGAGGCGGCCAGCGCAAGCAGCAACAGCGTGAGTGTCGCAACGGTAAGCACGATGGGGTCGAATGCGCTGACGCCGAAGAGGAAGGTCTTAATGAGGCGGGAGGCGGCGAAAGCTCCTACCAGACCAATCGCACAACCGATGATTGCGAGTTTTGCACCTGAGATAACGACCAGACGAACGATGCCCGCGCGCTGAGATCCGAGAGCCATCCGAATTGCCATCTCCTGCACGCGTAGCGCGACCGAAAACGCGATGACGCTGTAGATGCCCAGGACCGCCAACAGGACAGCGATGAAGGCAAAGGAGGAGATCAGTGCGGTGTTGAAGCGGCGGGGAGCTTCCGTGTCTGAGAGGGCGTGCTCCATGCTCTGGACCTGGGTAAGAGGAAGCTGCGGATCGATAGAGTGCACGGTGGAGCGCAGGAGGTTCTCCATCTGCTCGGGTGCCATGGATGTTCGCAATGCGATGTATCCGCCATCGCCGCTGATATCAGTCGGGGAGCCAAGCGAACCCGCCATCGCTTCCTCTTGTTCGACAGGTTTGTAGTACTGCTGTTTCAGGGGGAGATCGGGTGAGTTCTCTTTCACGTCCGCGACTTCGCCGACGACGGTTGCCCAAGGGGTAGTCATACTCTCAGAGCCGATACGAAACCGCTTGCCGATGGGGTTTTGATTTGGCCAGGATTGCTCGGCGAGCATGTGGTTAACGATGACGACGGGTGGCTGGTTGGCATTGTCATCCGGGGTGAAGAACCTGCCCTGGAGGAGCGGAATTCCAATCGCACGGAAGTAGTCGCCTTGAACCGAGATCGAGGTTCCGAGATCGAGTCCTCCAGCAGCTGGCGGCAGAACGTGGCCTTCTGCAACAAAGGCGCTGCTGGAGTTGTTGCCAGTCGCCGGGAGGAAAGTGGTGAGGCCGACACTTTTTACTCCGGGAAGAGCCTGCAGCCGCGCTAGAAGCTGGTGACTGAACTCATTAACCGCCGTCTGGTTTCCATACTGTTGCCTGGGGAGACTATAGCTGGCGACGAGGGTGTGGTCCGGTTGAAAGCCGAGGTCGACCTGGCGCATCTTCTCAAAGCTGCGCAGCAGAAGTCCGGAGGCGGCGAGCAGAACAAGTGCGACGGCGATCTCGGAGATCACCAGTACCGAGCGAAGTCTTGCGTGGCCTCCTCCTGAGGTACCGGTGCGGCCACCTTCTTTGAGTGTGTCGTTGACGCTGGTGCGGATGGCCGCGAATGCGGGGGCGAGGCCGCAGAGGACGCCGGTAAAGATCGCGAGGCCAAGCGCGAACGCGACGACTGGCCGGTCGAGGCCGATCTCGTTGATCCGTGGGAGAGTCTCGGGCAGCGCCTGAATGCCCACACGCAGGGCTACGGCGGCGAGGATCAGTCCGAGGACGCCTCCAGATACGCTGAGGACGAGGCTTTCGAGGATAGCCTGCCAGAGCAAGGTAGAGGAACTGGCGCCCAGTGCCAGGCGGACGGCGATCTCGCGGCGGCGTCGGATGGAGCGGACCAGAAGGAGGCCGGCAAGGTTCGCGCACGCGATCAGAAGAACGACGGCAACTGCGAGAAAGAGAGTGCGAATGAGAGGTCGCGCTTCTTCGACGGTCTCTTCGTCCAGCGGCCGAATAGTGGAGGTGATGCTAAATCCGGCCATGAAGGCGGGGTAGTTCCGGACGGTCTCTTTAGCGACAACGTTTGCGTCCTCCATGGCCTGAGGAATGGTTACGCCCGGTTTGAGGCGGCCTACCATCTGAAAGTTCCATGATGCTGCACCGATGCCAAGTTCCTCTGGTCGGAAACTCATGGGAACCCAGAACTCACTGCGGTTGAGATGGCCGGGGACAAGGGGAAACTCGAAGTTGCGCGGCATGACGCCGATGATGAGGTAGGGTTTGCGGTCGAGGAGAACTTTGCGGCCGAGGATGTTGGGGTCGCCCTGAAAACGAGTCTGCCACGTGGAGTAACTGAGGACGAGGACCTGTTGGTGCTGCTCATCCTCCTGCTGCGTAAAGAAGCGGCCCATGAGGGGCTGGACGGCGAGGGCGGGAAAGACACCGCCGCTCATGCGAGCAGCGTTGACGTTTGCTGGGTCGCCAACGCCGGAGAATTCGTAGCTGGTGGGTTGGTAACCTCCCAGGCTGGTGAAGCTGTGTGTATCACGGGTGTAGTTGCGGATGTCGGGCGCGGTGACACCGGCTTCATTGTTACCGCCGCCGGTGTCCAAGCCTTTCAGTATGTCGCCGAGGACTACGAGGCGGCTTGGGTCTGGGAAAGGAAGCGGGCGAAGGAGGACGCCCTCGACGAGCGAGAAGATGGCGGTGGTTGCGCCGATGGCCAGAGCGAGCATCAGAATAGCGGTTGCGGAGAATCCTGGGGACTTCGACAAATGGCGGATTGCGATCTTCAGATCGGTAAAGAGAGTGCGCATACGAATCCTCGCAAAGCTGTGGTCTAAGAGTAGTAGAGCAATCAGACTGCCGGAATGGTTTTCAAGAAGCTCTTGCTTTTTCAGTTAGTTAGCCTACGATTCAGCGGCTGTGGAATTGCCAAGCTGTCCATCTGCGAAGAGAATCGTCCAAAGATGGACACTTGCGTTGCATGTTGCGGGCAGAGGATGAATTCCAGAGGCTGGTGATTTATACTTGTCGCTTGCCCTGCAACCGGCGTGGCGTTGGTCGAAAGACCTCCCCGCAAGGTCACGCAAAATCCCGGGCACGCAGCCAATTCTCCGTGAAGAGAGCGGCTTTCGCGCGAAGTGAAGGTTTTAGTCAAGCATGATTCGTATTCTGCAGCAGGACAACCGCATCACGAAGATTATCTTCGCCGTCATTATTGGATTTGCCGTAGTCACGATGGTGATTACGCTGGTGCCTGGCATCTTTGACAACGCGACGACCAGTGACTCGTCCGTGTATGCGACCGTGAAGCAGCCTGGTTATTTCGGGCGCGTGTTTGGGGAGAGCACTCCGATCAAAACGGTTGAGGTAAATCAGCTGGCGAGCCGGCAGCTGCAGCAGCAGCACTTTCCCGATGCGTTGCTGCCGTACTTTTTGCCGCGTGCAGGACAGATCCTGGTTCAGCGAGCGATCCTGAAGCATGAGGCCGACAGGATGAACCTGCAGGTGAGCGATGAGGATCTGCGCCGCGAGCTGCAGACCGGACCGTTTGCGCAGTACCTGTTTCCGAATGGCCAGTACATTGGTGACGATGCCTATATCAATTTTGTGCAGAGCGCGTTCCAGACGACTCGTGGGGACTTTGAGTCCCAGGTGAAGAGCGATATGGAGCTGAACCGGCTGCAGGCGCTGATCACGGGCGGAGTTTCCGTCTCGGACAACGCGGTGCGCGAGGCTTACAAGGTCGATGGGACCAAGGTGAGGTTTGATTATGCGGTGATCTCGGCCGATGATGTGCGCAAGACGATCAATCCTTCGGATTCGGAGTTGCAAGCCTACTTCAAAACGAATGCGGCGAAGTATGCGAACGCTGTTCCAGAGACAAGGAAGATCGAGTATGTCTCGTTCGATGGGTCGAAACTACCTGGTGGTAAGCCACAAATCTCCGACGCTGACGTACTGGCGTACTACAACGCGCACAAGGATCAGTACCAGGTGAAGGATCAGGCAAAGGTTCGACATATACTGATTGCGGTGCCTGCGGGTTCTGATGCGAAGACTGACGCTGCTGCGAAGGCTAAGGCTGAAGACATTCTGAAGCAGATCAAGAGCGGCGGAAACTTTGCCGATCTGGCTAGCAAGAACTCGGATGACCCGGGCAGCAAGACGCAGGGGGGCGAGCTGGGCTGGCTGGACCCTGGCAAGACGGTGCCGGAGTTTGACAAGGCGGCTTTTTCATTGCCGGTTGGCCAGACGTCTGACCTCATCAAGACGCAGTTTGGATACCACATCCTTCAGGTGGAAGATAAGAAGACCGCGCACCTGCGTCCTCTGGAAGAGGTGAAGGCGGAGATCGTGCCTGTGCTCGAACAGCAGCGGGTGGGTGCGGCGGAGCAGACGTTTGCTTCGGCGTTGGCTGCAGATGCCAAGAAGAATGGATTGGAGAAGGCTGCTGCAGCGAAGGGTCTGCACGCGGTTACGACGGACTTCGTTGCGAAGGATGGCGTGATTGCCGGACTGGCTGATGGGGCGCCGTTGCTGACGCAGGCGTTCTCGGTAGTGAAGGGTGCGGATCCGGCGGCGGTTGCCACCGGTGATGGATTTGCAGTGTTCCAGGTGACTGATGTGAAGCCGGCGCATGCTCCGGAGTTTGCGGACTACAAGTCGCATATCCTTGAGGACTATCGTGAGCAGCAGGTGCCCCAGTTGCTGAGCACACAGTTGAACAAGCTAGACGAGCGGGCGAAGGTGCTGAACGATCTGAAAAAGGCTGCTGCGGAGATGAACGTTCCGCTGAAGACGAGCGATCTGGTGGGCAAGGATGGTCAGGTGCCGGATCTCGGCGCAATGAGCGGTGCTGGTTCGGTGGCGTTCTCGCTTCCGAAGGGTACGATCTCAGGGCCGATCAACGCGGGACGGGTCGGTGTGGTTCTGAGCGTGATC
Organism: uncultured Edaphobacter sp.; assembly: GCA_964658525.1. Lineage (GTDB taxonomy): Bacteria > Acidobacteriota > Terriglobia > Terriglobales > Acidobacteriaceae > Edaphobacter. The sequence continues at coordinate 25,156 of CAZZZG010000038.1, read as the reverse complement.
GACAAGCAGGAGCCGACGGCTGACGACATTGCGAAGAACTTCAACGCAACGAAGGACAAGCTGCTGAATGATCAGCGGGAGGAGATCTTCCGGGTGTACATCGGTGAGCTGACGCAGAAGTATGAGAAGGGCGGCGCTGTGAGGTTCTCGAAGCAGCAGCAGGCGCAGCCGGGGTTCCCAGCAGGGAACTAAACGATTTGCAGGTTGCAGAGGCCCCGAAGGGATATTCCTTTCGGGGCTTTGTTTTGCCTGTCGTTTTGGCTCGGAGACTGAAGAGCGAAGGAATAATTTCTACGGATGCGGTCAAGGTTTCATCGCAATTGAACTGGTGGATTTATAGGTCATAGAATTCAACTCCATCTCCAGTGCCACTGCATCTCATAAGCGGAGCGAATCTTGAGTACTGAGGATAGGCTTACACGCAAAGATGGTCTTTCGCGGAGATCGTTCACGTCAGGCGGTGCAGTTGTTGCGGCCGGTTTGTACGGAGGGATGAGGATGCCTGCGTTTGCAGAATCGGGATTTGCGGCAGCCACTTCCCAGGCCGTCTACCGTACGATAGACGTCGATGGTGTGCAGGTTTTCTACCGGGAGGCAGGTGCGGCCGACGCTCCGGTTCTGCTTCTGCTGCATGGCTATGCGAACTCGTCGCATTATTTTCGGCAGTTGATGCCGCGTCTTGCGGATAAGTTCCGTCTGATTGCTCCGGATATGCCGTCTTTCGGCTTCACGGTGGTTCCAGACACGCGAAAATATGATTACTCGTTCGCTGGCCTTTCGAACACAATTAAAGCTTTTGTGGATGCGCTTGGGCTGAGGAAGTTTGGGCTTTACGTTTTCGACTACGGCGCGCCTGTAGGGTTCAACTTGGCGCTGTCGTACCCGGAACGAATCACGGCCATCATCTCGCAGAACGGGAATGCCTATGAAGAAGGTCTCGGCGAGGATGCGTGGCGTACCGTCCGTGCGCTCTGGAAGGATCCGAACGAGGCTAACCGCAATGCGATACGAGAGAGGTTTACGTTTAATGGAGTGCGGGCGGCGTATTTGCATGGTGTTTCGAGCCCATTGCTGGTTGCGCCAGAGGCTTACTGGCTTGATACCGCGGTATTGGCGAGGCCGGGCAATGACAAGATTCAGATCGATTTGAAGTACGACTACCGTAAGAACGTTGCCCGATATCCGCTCTATCAGGAGTACTTTCGCAAATATAGGCCTACGATGCTGGCCATATGGGGCAAGAACGATCCCTTTTTCATTCCGCCGGGAGCCGAAGCGTATCGACGTGACATCCCAGATGCAAAGGTTCAGTTTCTGGATACGGGGCACTTTGCCCTGGAGACAAATCTGGAAGACATTGTCAAGGCTATCCGGCAGGTTCCAATCAAAGCTTAGGAAGTTGCGCTTAGGGAGTTGGCGACTCTGAGCTGTGTAAGCGAAAGGATGATTTGCCTTCATTGCGGTCGACTGTGATTCTGGCATCATAGGTTGAAGTGACACGAGGGGGCTTGATGAGTGGGGAAGTAAAAAATCAGGAGCGGTTGTCGGGAGTTTTGCTGCATGTGACGTCGCTGCCGTCGTACGGTGGGATTGGGGACTTTGGGCCGGCTGCCTATGCGTTCGTCGACTTTCTTGCGGCGGCGAAGCAGAGGATCTGGCAGGTGCTGCCGCTGAGTCCCACCGGTTATGGGAGTTCGCCTTATTCGGCGCTGTCTGCGTTTGCGGGAAATCCGCTGCTGATCAGCTTAGAGCTGTTAGTAAATGATGGGTGGATCGCGGGGGAGAAGATCGCGGGGCTGCCGGGACATGATGGGCCTGCGGACTTTGAGGCAGCGTTCCGATTAAAGCTGCCGCTGATTGAAGAGGCGGCTGGGAATTTTCTGGATCATGCGTCGGATGAGCGACGCGCGAAGTTTCAGAGGTTCTGCGAACATAACAGCTCGTGGTTGCAGGACTATGCGATCTTCAATGTGCTGCGTCGCCTGCACGACTATGGGAGCTGGCATGAGTGGCCGGAGGAGTATGCACGGCGTGAGGGCGACGCGTTGAGCAAGCTGTTGAGCGATCATGGACGCGAGCTTGCGATCGAACAGGTCATCCAGTTTTTCTTCAATGATCAGTGGTGTACGTTGCGGGGGTACTGTGCGGCGCGGAAGATTCGCATCATGGGGGATGTGGCGATCTTTGTGAACTATGACAGCGCGGATGTGTGGACGCATCCGGAGATGTTCGAGTTGGATGAGAACCTCAGGCCGGTCCGAGTGTCGGGTGTGCCGCCGGACTATTTTTCTGTCACAGGGCAGCGGTGGGGTAATCCACTTTACAAGTGGGGGCTGTTGAAGGAGCGCGGATTCGATTGGTGGGTGGCGAGGATTCGAAGGTCGTTGACGCTATATGACGTGATTCGGCTCGATCACTTCCGCGGGTTCGAAGCGTTCTGGTCGATTCCGGCGGAGGAGGAGACGGCGATCAATGGGCAGTGGGTAAAAGCTCCGGGGCATGAGTTGTTTCAGCGGTTGAAGGAAGTATTTGGAGAGCTACCGTTTGTGGCGGAGGACCTGGGGTTGATCACGCCTGAGGTCGATGAACTGCGGGAGCACTTTGGAATGCCGGGTATGCGGATCTTGCAGTTCGGCTTCTCCGATCGCGGAGCGCACCTTTACCTTCCGCACCGGTATGTTACGAACACGGTGGTGTACACGGGGACGCACGACAACAACACGACGCTCGGATGGTGGCGGGACAATGTGAGCGACGTGGAGCGTACGAATGCGCAGACTTATCTGCAGAAGATCGAGCATGACGATGATATTGTCTGGGCAATGATTCGTGCGGCGGCCCGGTCGGTGGCGAATCTTTGTGTGTTTCCCTTGCAGGATGTGCTGCACCTGGGAAGCGAGGCGCGGATGAATACGCCTTCTGCTGGTGCAGGAAACTGGAGTTGGCGGTACGGGATGGATGCGATCCATCCAGACTTTGCGAGCCAGCTTGCCGAGTTGATGGTGATGACCGATCGCGATGGGTGGGAGAAGCCGACGGAGGGTGGCGAGGCCGGCAAGCCTGTGGAAGAAGCGTCGAAACGGGCAGAGCTGGGCGCGAACGTTTAGACTAGAGCGGTAGCTTAATTCTCAGGAGCACCAAAGCATGCCTCTCTCTGGCGAAGCAATCCGCACTATGAACTACGTTGATGACATCTCGGTGACGTTGCGCCGCATTCTCGCGGTGCTGCCGTCGCTGACAGAGGAGGAGCGCCAGCGCGTGTCCGACCATATCAAGGGGGCGGAGCCGAGTTACGAGTCGGTGATCGCTGCTGTCGCGAGCAAGAAGTGAAGGAAGAGGCTGTGGGCCAGCCATCGCCCGAGATTCGCAGGGTTGCGATTATCGGGGCAGGGTTGGCTGGCCGCAGCTTCGCTTTAGCTTGTGTTGCTGCGGGCTTTGATGTGGTTCTGGAAGATGTGATGCCGGCCAATCTTTGGCGCGCCGAAGCGGAGTATTCGGACTTGAGTGCTCGCGTGGCTGCTGGGAGTCTGGAGCTGGCGTCGACAGTTGAAGACGCTGTGCGGACGGCTGATATTGCGGTGGACTTCGTGCCGGACGAGCTTGAGTCGAAGCTCGAGATCTTTAGCATGATCGACCGGATGGCCCCGCCGAAGACCATCTTGTGTACGCCTAGCTACGCGTTGAGCATCACGGATCTCGCTTCCTGTGTGTATCGGCCGGAGCGGTGTTTCGCGGTGCGGGGCGATCTCGTCCGTGGCGACGCGGCGGTGGCACCTGCTGTGCGGCTGTTGTACCCGGTGGCAACTCTGGAGTCAGTTGTAGAGACGGTTCGCGTTTTTTTGCGTACGCTTGGAGTTGCGGTACAGGTAGAGGCCGATCCGGACGAACCCGTCCTGAAAAAGAATGCTTCACCATCCGTGTCGCGATAGCTTGGACTCCTGTTGGCCTTTCCCTTTCCGTGTTCGTAAAGTTGTCAATTTTTATCTGGCATTCGTGGGGAACTGTTTCAATCAACCCTGCGTAGACCACTGCGGAGAGTTTTCGTCCAACCATAGCTTATGCGCGCCCTTTTCAATGTTTTTGCTCAGGTATTCCGTTCTATCGGTGCCAATAAGCTGCGTTCGTTCCTGACGATGTTTGGGATCGCGTGGGGGGTGGCTTCGCTGCTCCTGTTGATTGGGTTGGGTGAAGGGTTTCGCTCGGGGCAGCGCAGGGGACTTGCTGAGCTTGGCACTGACGTGATCATGATGTGGGGTGGGACGATTCCGGTGTTGCCGGAGCAGCATGTGGGGATGCGCCCGTACAAGCTGACGATGAGCGATGCTGCGGCGATTCACGCCGAGGCGCCGGATGTCCGGAACGTGACAGCGGTCATCAATCGCAGCGATCTGAAGCAGGTGAGTGACTTTTCGAGCGCGGGCGGACAGGTGCTCGGGGTGGAGCTTAACTACCCGGAGATTTCAAATCTGCCGATCGCGCAGGGAAGATTTCTGAACCAGGAAGACATCGCCGAGCGACGGCAGGTTGTGATTCTCGGGCAGCGGATGGTTGGGCTGTTGTTCCCGGGACGGCCTGCACTGGGCGCGGTGATCACTTTGAACGGCTACCGGTTTCAGGTGATCGGAGTAGCGAAGAAAGTTGGGCGTGGAAACAACGATGGGAGCAATCAGCGGATCTATATTCCGTTGACGACGATGCAGGAGTTCTTCCCGCTTACCGGTGACAATATTCCGCAGGATTCGATTTCTCAAATTCAATATCAACCGCTGACGGAAGAGTTGAATGAGACCGCGAAGGCCGAGGTGCACAAGGTCATCGCAACGCGGCATGGCTTCGATCCGGCTCGGAAAGAAGGATTCGAAGAGTGGGACACCATCAAGTCGAACCGAATGGTGGGACTGATCTTTACGGCGATGGATGTGTTTCTTGGGGGCGTTGGCATTGTGACTCTGGCGTTGGGAGCTGTGGGAATTATCAACATCATGTTGGTGACGGTGACTGAGCGAACCAAGGAGATTGGGTTGCGAAAGGCGCTGGGTGCTACAAATCGAAGCATTCTCTTCCAGTTCTTTCTTGAGGGATTGACGTTGACGGCGTTGAGTGGGCTGATCGGGATAATTGGTGCGGCGGCTCTGATGGCTGCGCTCGGTTCGGTGGTGGGGAATAATGACATGGGGTTCGATCCGCCGCGGCTGGTGCCGTGGTCGGCAGCGATGGCGATGGGGACGCTAACACTTTGCGGAATTGTGGCTGGACTTTACCCGGCGAGGCAGGCAGCCATGCTTGCTCCTGTAGAAGCACTGCGAAAGGAATAGGACGATGCTGAGTGACATCCTTGGACAGGCTATTGAGGCGATGAAACACAATCGCCGACGTACGACGATTACGATTGTGGGTATGGCGTGGGGCATCGCGACGGTGGTGTTGTTGCTGGCTTATGGGGCGGGTTTCGGGCAGGCGTTTGAGAATATCTTTGCGCAGTTTGGAACGAACATGATTGGGGTTTTTCCTGGGCGGACGAGCGAACAGGCAGGCGGGTCGAAGGCTGGTGTGCAGGTTCGCTTGACGCAGGATGATGTGGAACGCATTCAGGAGACGGTGCCAGGGGTGATGCGCGTGGCGCCGACGGTCGATAAGACCGTGCCGGTACAGAACGATCTGCACAGTTTTAGCTGGGATGTGACTGGAATTACGCCGGAGTTGCAATCGATCCAGAGGTTGGAGCTTGCGGAGGGACGGGCGATCACTGAGGCAGACGTGCAGCAGAGGGCGCATGTTACGGTGATTGGTTCGGAGGCGAAGACGAAGCTGTTCTCAGGGCTCTATCCGATTGGTGAGAAGGTTCGACTGAATGGCGTGAGCTTTGAGGTAATAGGTGTGATGACGCCGAAGATGCAGGAAGGTGACGACAGCGACATCAACCGCCAGGTGAACGTGCCGCTGACGACGATGAGCGATATCAAGGACACCAAGTATCTCGATGGCATCTGGATGGATTACAAGGGCGAGCCAAAGATGGTAGAGGAGGCGTTGCGCAAGACGCTCGCAACGGCGCATGGATATCGGCCGAGTGATCGTCGCGCGGTGTTTGTGGCTAACATCATGGAGCAGCTGACACAGTTCCGGATTATCTCGCTGGGACTGCAGGTATTGCTGTCGTTTATCGGCGCGCTTACGTTGGGGATTGCGGGCATTGGGCTGATGAATATCATGCTCGTGAGTGTGCAGCAGAGGACGCGTGAGATCGGCGTCGAGAAGGCGCTAGGTGCGAGGAAGCGGCATATCCTGATGCAGTTTCTGGCCGAAGCTCTGGTCATTTCCGGCGTTGGCGGAGTGGGTGGGATTGCGCTGGCGTATGCGGTGGCGAAGGGAGTGGGGCGTATTACGTTCTATAGTGCGCTGGCTTCGAATGCTGAGGCGGGAGATATTCATCTGCTGATTTCGCCGAATACGGTTCTGGTGGCAACCGTGATCCTGGTAATCGTCGGGACGATCAGTGGGATGATTCCTGCGATGAAGGCCGCGAGCCTCGATCCGATTGAGGCGTTGCGGTACGAGTAGAAATACACTCTTTTGTATCGTTCCGGAGTCACGGCTAACAATCTGACAGGTGCAGTTGCGCGAGATTCAGCGAACTTGGCTAGCATGGAAGTGTCTGTCGTCGAGGAGGCTCGATGATAGATGGCTGGTCACTAAGAGTTTGGGTAGGCGCAGTTGAAGCAGGTCAAAAGTCCCAAGGAGTTTGTATTCCATCGTCGAGAACCCGAGGTTCCCGAAGATTTGATCGCTTTGGCTGATGCAAAAGCTCTTTTTGAACGTGATGTGATCTCGGTTTCCGAAAGTCTGATCGAGGAAGTTCAACTTGAAGAGTGCAACGCAGCGTCTCTGTTCATGGAGGGTTCGGTCGTCGAGCGCGTCAACCTGTCGAACTGTAGCTTTGGTTCGATCAAGCTGGCGGATGTACGTCTCATTAACTGTGATTTGGGAAATCTGGAAGCGCGAGCCATGAACCTAGTGAGGGTAGAGTTCATCAACTGCCGTATGACTGGGTTTCGTGCGGGGAAACTGGAGTGCCAGGATTGTTTTGATCTCACAGGGTCACCAGCGGTACTCTCAATTTCGTTTTTCTCATTTCAAGTCGTCGGAGTTCGAGTCCTGCAACTTTGAGGATGCTGATTTCTACGGAACAGATCTGTCAGGAACGCGTTTCCGGAGATGCAATCTTCGAAATGCGGAGATGAGCAAGACGAAGATTGTTGACGCGGATCTTCGCGGGTCGGTGGTGGACGGAGTTCAGATGAATGCAGAGGATATTCGAGGCGCGGTGGTTGATGCTTCTCAAGCGATGCTATTTGCTCCGCTTTTGGGGATACGGATCGCGTAGCTAGTTTTCTGTCTGTTCGCGTTTGTAAGGCTTTTGCATAGACGCGCGAGCTTCGTTGACGGCGCCCTGGGTGTTGTCGTTGGTCTGAACGGCAAGACGATACTCGTTGACGGCGCGGTCGCGTTGGCCGGTGACGTCGAAGATGCGGCCGAGTTCGATGTGGCTCCAGACCTCGACCCACTTGGGATCCCCGTCGCCGCGGAGGGCGTCACGGAAGCTGTTGGCTGCGGACTGGTAGTTGCGCTGCATGAAGAAGATTTCTCCTATGCGATAGGCAGCGAGCGAACTGTTTTTGTTGGCGTCGAGGGCCTTTTGATATTCGATGAGGGCGCCGGTCAGGTCTCCCTGGGCGACCAGCTCCTGGCCACGGAGAACGGCGACACGGACGGCCAGATCGGGGGTGCTCTTCAGGAGCCAGTTGTCGGGGTCGATGCTGATGCGACGAGGACGGCCGAAGGTTTCGATGGAGTACTGCGAGTCGGAGCCGGAGACGTCTACACGGCGGATCTCGGTTTTACCGTCGGTTTCGATGCGGAGCTCGATCGGCATTCGGAAGAGGTCGAGGTCTTGAGTGATGGCACCGACGGTGCGGAACCCCTTGTTGTCGCCGAGGCGGAAGACGGAGTACTTGTCAGCGAATGCAGGGGCTCCGGTGCCGTCAAGCCACTGAGCAAAGAATGCCTGGAGTTCAAGGTTGGACTGCTTCTCGGCGATACTCTGGACGTTTGAACTGCGGACGGATTTGTCGGCGTACTCCGAAAGAATGGTGCGGAGAAATTTGATGAAGACATCGTCTCCCATCTCCCAGCGAAGCATGTGGAAGACCATGGCGCCTTTTTCGAGAGTCATGGACTGGAACTGAGGCGAGAAGGGGTCGAGGCGGCCTATGGTGGTAAGGGGTTCAGTGTCGTAGGCCAAGGCGCCGGCGGAGATGTCAGTGATGGCGGATTGGAAGGCGTTCTTGCCGGAAGAGTCCTCGAGGTACATCAGCTCGGCGTAGCGCGACATGCCGTTGGTGATCCAGGCGTCATTCATGGTCGCAGGGGAAACCTGGCTGCCCCACCACTGATGGGCGAGGGTGTTGGAGAGCAGACGCTGCTCGTTGCGCGCGGCGATGCGGTTGCCGGCGATGGCGGCGATCTCGGGGGCCCATGTGGCGGAGACCGTGTCGTCGGGTAGTTCGACGAGGTTCATGTGCGTGGATTCTGTCTGGCCGAATGTGCCGGACATGAAGAGGTATTCGCGTTCGCCAAGACTGGCGAAGTCGTGGGCGTGGTCTTTGTGCTTTTCGGTGACGTAGACACGCATGTTGCCGGCGGTGATCGGCTCAAGGAATTTGCCGGCGATGATGGTGCCGGGGAAGCCGGGTTTGGCCCACTTGAAGGTGTGTTCTGTGCGGTTACCGGGGAGGCTTTTGGCTGCGGCGACGCCACTGCCGGAGCCAATAACACGCTCGTCGGACGGAACGCGAATCTGCATCTCGGCAGTGAAGCGGTTGGTGAAGAGGCCGGTCATGGGGAACCAGCGGCCGGGATAGAGCAGGATGCTAATGGGATCTTCGATTGAGGCGAGCTTTATGCCCTCGACGGGACTGGTTTCAGAGCCTTTGAGGGTACCGGAGTAGGTGAAGTGAAAGGTGGTGCTGGTACCCTTCGGGATCGCTGCCGCGAGCGTGAAGCGAACGGTGCTGTTGTTCGTGAGCCGCTCGGATTCGAGAGGGTGGCCCTGGGCGTCGGTGACCTTGGTAATCTGCAGACCGTTGTTCAGTTCGAAGGTCGGGGTGGTGAGATCTTCGAGTGCGGTGAAGGTGACGTCCGCGGTGGCGCTGAGGCGGTTGACCGACGGGTCGAGGTCGGCGCTGATGAGATAGCTAGTGATCTGGAGTTGCGGCTTAGCTGGCGCGGCCCAGACCATGACGGTGAAAAGACAGAGAGCGAGGGCTGTCAGGGATGTCGTTCGAAGGATTCGGAAGGGAGCGGACATGCGAGCTAAGGTTCCTCAAAACACAATGGTACAGCGGTCGATTGATTAGACGCTTGCAGGAACGTTTCGGCCACCTGCGGCAGTATTTCGGGGTAAAAGTGCTTCGACTGCATCGGCAACCTGCGGGATGGATGAGGATTTCGAGGCGGGACGGAGGATTTGGCCTAGCTCGGCGAGATCGGCGATCATCTGGCTGCGTTCCGGAACGTCGGCAAGCAGGGGGCGTAGGGCGGACGCTACGTTTTCGGCAGTGAAACGGTCCTGCAGGAGCTCGGGGACGATGCGGCGGCCAGCGATCAAGTTGACCATAGCGATCGGGAGGTTGCCGTCGGCGTCGAGGGGGGCAGGGATCTCTGGCGGATAGTGGACGAGGTGTTTTGCCAGCCTGAAGGTGAGCGGGGACACTTTGTAGACGACGACAAAGGGGTTGCCGATAACGGCAGCCTGGACTGTGGCGGTTCCGCTGGCGACGACGCTGGCGCGGGCGTGGTGAAGGGCGTTGCGGGCGTCAGGAACCAGGTGCGCTGGCGAGCCTGCGCCGCCGCGCTTGCTCGCAGATATAAGTTGCTCGACCCATTCACGTTTGAGGGTAGAGGCGACAGGGACGATGTACTCGTAACCGTTGCCGAGCGCGGCGGCCGCGTCGAGCATGGTCGGAAGGTTTAGTCTTACCTCCTTCGATCGCGAGCCGGGCAGCAGAGCGATCCACGGCTTTTCGGGGTTTAGGTTGTGCTGTTGGGCGTAGTCTTCACGCGAGATCGTCGGGAGGGGCAGTTCGGTCAGGGGATGGCCAACAAAAGTGGCGTTGACGCCCCGGGCCTGATAGAACTTTTCTTCAAACGGGAAGATGACCATCATCCGGCTTACGCGCTGTTGCACCCAGCGGAGGCGGCGCCGCTTCCAGGCCCAAAGCTGTGGGCTGACGAAGTAGATTACGGGGATGCTGAGTTTTTTCAGTTCGCGGGCCAGGCGGAAGTTGACATCAGGAAAGTCGATGAGGATCGCGACATCCGGGCGATGTTTTTTGATGGAGGCGACGAGGCGGCGGTACTCACCATAGATGTAGGGCATGTGCCGGATCACCTCGGTGATGCCCATGTGGGCGACGTCTTCGGCACGGACGATGCGGCTGAGGCCGGCGGCTTCCATCTCTTTACCCCCGAGGCCGAAACTGGCGAGCTGCGGGTGGCGCCTGCGAAGTTCGGTGAGGAGCTGGGCGCCGTAGTGGTCGCCGCTGGCTTCGCCGGCAGAGAGAAAGATGCGCGGGTTGGGGCTCGTGACGATGGAACCAGTGTAGATTTTTCTGGAGAGGATTGCATGGGTTTAAGTGCAGTCAAGAGGTTTCGCGGGGTGCTGGAGCCAGCCAATAACGGGCTGGGATGGGTGATTGTGCGGCTGCCCTTTGAGATTGAGAAGGCATGGAAGAAGATGGTGCGGTTGCGGGTGAAGGTTGAAATCGGTGGAGAGGTATTTCGAACATCTTTGTTCGGCGATGCGGTTCGGGGCGGGCATTTTGTGCTCGTGAATAAGAAGATGCAGAGGGCAGCGGCGGCGAAGGTTGGGGCGATGGTGGACTTTGCGATCGAGCCGGACCTGGACGAGCGCGAGGCGGTGGTGACGCCGGAGTTTGAGAGGTTGCTAAAGCGGGAGAAGAAGCTGGCGAGGTGGTATGGGGAGCAGAGCGAGTCGATGCAGCGCGAGGTGGGCAAGTGGCTGGGCGCGGTGAAGAGTGTCGAGGCACGTCAGAGAAGGGCGGAGCAGATGGCGGAACGAATGCTGCTGGCCATGGAAGGGGAGAAGATTCTACCGCCGGTAATAGAGGCGGCGTTTGGCCGGGTGCCTGCTGCGCGCAAGGGATGGAAGGCGATGACCTTGACGCAGCGTCGGACTAGTCTGCTTGCGGTCTTTTACTATCAGGGTCCGGAGGCCCGCGAGAAGCGCGTGAAAAAGCTGGTTGAGGATTGCTTGAGGGCGGCGGCGAGATGAGAGACCGCATTCTTTCTCTTGCGTTGGACGTTGTCGGTCGGGTGTTTCTGCGAAGAGATCGATTGACGGGCTCTATGAAACGCTTGCTGGACGCGTTCGCCTTTGATCAGCAGCGTTTGACGATTCCAAGCGGCGGCAGAAAACTTTCCGCGGTGTATGTTCGAGCGAGCGATGACGCACCTGTATTTCTGATCTGTCATGGGATCGGCGAGCAGGTTGAGTACTGGAGTGGCGTGCAGGAGTTGCTGAGGGCGATGGACGTTTCCTCGCTCGTGTTCAATTACTCCGGATATGGCGCCAGCTCAGGCAGGGTGAGCGTGGCGCACTGTGAAGAAGATGCGATTGCGGCTTATCGGGAGTTAGCGGACCGGGAGCACCGGTCCATATTCCTGCTCGGCTTTTCTCTTGGAAGCGGCGTGGTTTTAGCTGTCGCTCCACAGCTAAAGATCGACGGCGTCATTCTTTGTCAGGGGTACTCCACGCTTCGTGAAGCGGCGCTCGCGATGGGCTTTCGACGTTGGATGACGCATGCGATGCCTGATGTCTGGCACAACCTTCGGCAGTTGAATGAAATCAAGACGCCGGTTCTAGTAATCCACAGCGATGGAGATCAGCTTTTTCCAGTGGCTATGGCGAAGCGAGTCCATGAGGCTTGTGGGGAGAGCGGCGAGCTGATCATCGTCTCTCGATTTGCACACGATGGCCCGGTCTACTTTCCGACAGATGCATACTGGCGCCCAGTTGTTGAGTGGGCAGAGCGAGTGTCTTCGAGGATCACGGTACGGGAGCTGCCTGCCGGAGACTAGTCGGCGCTGAGTGGTTCGAGCGGAACCGAATCGCTGCCAGTGCCGAGTTCCTGGTCGCGGTACTGGAGTTGGTAGAGCTTCCAGTAGAGGCCGCGCTCGGTGAGGAGCTGCTGGTGCGTGCCGCGCTCGCGGAGCTGTCCCTTGTGCATGACAAGGATGGTGTCGGCGCGCTGAATGGTAGAGAGGCGGTGCGCGATGAGGATGGAGGTGCGTCCGGTGATCATGCGGGAGAGCGCGAGTCGAACACGAAGTTCGGTGTCGGTGTCGACCGAGGAGGTGGCCTCGTCGAGGATGAGGATGCCGGGGTCGTGGGCGAGGGCGCGGGCGAAGCTGATGAGTTGCTTCTGGCCGGTGGAGAGGGTGGCGCCGCGTTCGCGGACAGGCTCGTCGAACTGAAGGGGAAGGGAGCGGATGAATTCGCCCACGTTGACCTCGTCTGCGGCGCGCTGGAGGCGCTCGTCGGTGATCCACTTGGAGCCGAGGCGAATGTTGTCGGAGATTGTGCCGGTGAATAGGAAGGGATCCTGAAGGACGACGCCGAAGCGTTGACGAAGTTTTTTTAAGTCTTGTTTGCGGACGTCTACACCGTCGACCAGGATGCTGCCGCGCTGGATATCGTAGAAACGCATCATCAGGCCGGTGATGGTGGTCTTGCCCGCGCCGGTGTGGCCAACGATTGCGGCGGTTTCGTCTGGTTCGACGGTGAAGGTGACTCCGCGGAGGATCCACTCGATGTCGGCGAAGGTGTTGAGTTCTTCTTCGGTCGCGGCAGCGATGCGGTTGCGCTGGGCTTCGTCCAGAGCCTGATAGGTGAACCAGACGTTCTGGAACTCGACGCGGCCTGAGCTGTCGCCCGCTATTGGAGAGGCAGGCGATACGATGGTTGGTTCGGTGTCGAGGAGCCTGAAGACGCGTTCGCTGGCGGCCATGGCGGCTTGCAGGATGTTGTATTTCTCGCTGAGGTCCTGGATGGGGCGGAAGAAGCGCTGCGCGTACTGGATGAAGGCGATGAGGATGCCTACTGTGACGACGCTGCTGGTCTTTGGCAATGCATGAAGCAGAGGTTGAAGCTCGTGGAGTTGTGTCGCCTGGAGATAGTGCAGGGCTGATATGCCGCCGCGCCAGATGACGAGCGCAATGGCGGTGGAGCTGAGGAACTCGACCACCGGGTAGTAGACAGCATAGGCGAAGATGGCGTCGGTCCATGCTTGTTTGTTTTCGGCGTTGACGGAGGAGTAGTCGTCGAAGGCGCGTCGTTCGCGGTTGAAGAGCTGCACGATGGACATGCCGGAGACGTACTCCTGCGTGAAGGAGTTGATGCGTGCTGTGGCGGCGCGCTGTCGGCGGTAGCTATCGCGAACGTGACGGCGAAAGATCTTGGTGACGTAGAGGATCGCCGGGATGACTGAGAGCGCGAGCAGGGCAAGAGGCCAGCTCATCCGCAGCATGATGAGCACGATGAAGAGGAGAACGAAGATGTCCTCGAAGATGGCCAGCACGCCCGAGGTAAACATCTCGTTAAGCGCGTCTACGTCGGAGGTGACGCGGGTGACGAGTTTGCCGACCGGGTTGTGATCGAAGAAAGAGGGCTGCATGCGCTGCAGATGACGGAAGATCTGGCTGCGAAGATCGAACATGATCTTCTGGCCAGTCCACTGCATCATGTAAGTTTGCGCGAACTCGAGTACGTAGGTGAGAAGGAGCGCGCCGAGGTAGAGGCAGCCGATCTGGGTAATGCCCGTCATGGGGCGCGAGCTGAGATGGCGTGCGAGCCAGGACAGCTTGGCCGGTGGCGTATTGGTCATGTAGGTGTCGACCGCGACCTTGACCAAGTAGGGACCCATCACGTCGGTGGAAGCTTTGAAAAAGATGGTGAGAGCGGAGAGCCCGGTCTGCAGTTTGTAGGGTTTGAGATAAGTAAGGAGACGGCGCATCAGGCGTCCGTCGTAGGCCTTGCCGGCGACTTCATCGTCCGGCGATGGCTTTTTCGCGGTCTCTTCCTTTTGATTCTTCGGTTTCTGGTCGTCTGCCATAGGCAATCTCTATTCTAGATGCTTAAGACAGGTGCGCGATTCGGGAAGCGCAGCTTTCACTAGGGCTTTACGTCGGTTACGACCGCTCCCAGGACATCTCCCTGATTGCTTTGCTGGGCGAAGACAACTACGCGCATATCTGTCAGTTTGGCGTCGTTGGGGGCGTTGACGCTGAAGTTAAGTGCTCCCGCGTTGAGATCTTTCAGGGTGCCGATTCGCTGCAGGCTGCGGACGACGCCCGCGTGCTGCAGGCGTCGGCCACCGTTTTCGCCGTTGCGAACGTCGGTGGTGTCCGAAGGATCGACAAGAGCAGCGTAGAGTTCCGCATGCGCCTGGGAGGGAGACGATCCCGGCAGCGAGACTGAGGAAGAGATCTTGTGCGTGTCCACGACGGGGCGGGAGAGCGACAGATTGAGCTTGGCTTTCTGAGCTGCGCTGGTAATGGAGCGGTAAGCGTGGAAAGAGTCGTTGCCGACAAACTGGTCGGTTCCGTCGACGATCATCTGCGGGGTGTATACGCCATCAACGCCGAGACGGCTGCTGTACTGGCTCTGCCGCTCGGTGTACTGATGGGAGGAGAAACGGTCGTGCCATCCTAGGTCGTCCCAGTAGTCGACGTGCTCCTCGAGAATGATGATCTCAGCGTTTTGTATGGGCTGATCGTGGTCGAGCTTTGCCAGGAGAGCGTCGGCGGGTGGGCAACTGGAGCAGCCCTCGGAGGTGAAGAGCTCTACGAGCACGGGCGTGCGGTTTGCGTGTGCTGTCTGCGCACGGCCTGAAGCGGAAGAGATGATGAGAAGCAATGCGGTGACGGCGAGGAAGCGAAGCTGCGACATGGAACTGAACCTCTGTGAATTAGAGTCGCTGCCGAGATTTTAGTTACACCCCGAGAAGCCGCTCGTCGTGAAACAATCGAAGAGAGGGTTATTTCGTTTCAATGGTTGAACCAGTCGGCGTCTATATTTCGGTTCCGTTTTGCAAGGCTAAGTGTACTTTCTGCAACTTCGCTTCGGGGGTGTTTGGCGCGGAGCGGATGCAGCAGTATGTGGAACGTCTTGGCGGGGAGATTCGCGGGGCGCATACGGCTGCGGACAAGATCGGAGCGTCGCTGCCCAGGGCTGTGGACACGATTTACTTTGGCGGTGGCACACCTAGCTTGCTGTCGGCACAGCAGTTTCGTCTGATCTTTCAGGATCTTCGAAGCGAGTTTGATCTGGCCCCGGATGCCGAGATTACGTTGGAGTGTGCGCCTGGACAGCTCGCAGATGAGACGCTGGATGAGTTGCTGCGCCAGGGAATGAACCGGATCAGCTTCGGGGTTCAGTCGTTTATTGATCAAGAGGCCGCTGCGGTCGGTCGCCTGCACACACGGGAGCAGTGCGAGGCGGAGATTGCAAGGGTACGGAGCGCCGGGGTTCGCGAGATCAATGTTGATCTGATCGCGGGCTTGCCGCACCAGACAGAGCATAGCTGGCGTTACTCTGTGGAGCAGACGATTGCGAGTGGCGTGTCGCATATCAGTGTTTATCTTCTCGAGGTTGATGAGGATTCGCGGCTGGGGCGGGAGTTGCTGGAGCAGGGAAGCCGCTATGGCGCAGCGGCTGTGCCAGATGAGGATTGTGCGGCGGAGTGGTATCAGCAGGCGTGCGATTTGTTAGGTGAGGCGGGCGTGCAACAGTATGAGATTTCGAATTTTGCTCGACCAGGACATTGGTCGCGCCACAATTTGAAGTATTGGCGTCGTCAGCCGTATGTCGGTTTTGGGCTTGATGCGCATTCGATGCTGCTTGCCGACGAGGGTGCGGTGAGATTTGCCAACACGAGCAATCTGGATCGATATCTTGGACAGGAATCGTCACCGAATCCGTTACGGCTTCTTGAGTTTGAGCGGGACGCGACGGATGGTGAGGTTGATATCGTTGGTCGCGGCGAGGCGTTTGAGGAGTCGCTGTTTCTCGGTCTGCGTTTGAACGAGGGCGTCGATCTGAATGCGTTGCGGGGACAGTTTGGCGACGGCTTGCTTCAGGACGCAATGCCCGCGCTTGTTGAAGTTCGCGACGCGGGGCTTTTGGAGTTGAGTACTGAAAGGATTCGGTTGACACCGCAGGGACGACTGGTGTCGAACGAAGTTTTCAGCCGCTTGTTGATTTCTGCGGCGGCATGACAAATCAAGGCACAACAAACACAGGAGAAAACGAACAACATGATCGATCTGCGCAGCGACACCGTGACCCGCCCTACTCCAGCGATGCGCGAGGCGATGGCCTCCGCCGAGGTCGGCGATGATGTTTACAGTGAAGACCCTACGGTGAATCGCCTGGAGAAGGAAGTTGCGGAGGTCTTTGGTCGTGAGGCCTCGATCTTTGTGCCGACGGGGACGATGGGCAACCAGATTGCGATTCGACTGCATACGCAGCATGGCCAGGAGGTGATCTGCGAGGCGCGATCGCATGTGCTGGATTGGGAGATGGCAATGATGTCTGCGTTCTCTGGCTGCCAGGCGAGGACGGTTGGAGCAGAACGCGGCATTCTGACATGGGAGCACATCAAACCCGCGATTGGGGCGAAGATTTACTACCGCGCGCAGACGGGGATGATTAGTCTCGAGAACACACACAACATGGCCGGTGGCACGGTGACTCCGTTGCCGGTACTAGAAGCGGTGTGGGCGGGCGCTCGTGAGGCGGGGTTGCCGGTGCATCTTGATGGCGCGCGGGTTTTCAATGCGGCTACTGCCTTGGGGCTGAGCGTGGCGAAGCTGACTAGTGGATTCGACACGGTGATGTTCTGTCTGTCGAAGGGACTGGGCGCGCCGGTGGGGTCCATGCTGGTTGGGAGCAGGAAGGCGATTGAGCAGGCACGAGTTTACCGCAAGGCGTTAGGCGGAGGGATGCGGCAGGCGGGTGTTCTTGCGGCTGCAGGGCTGATTGCTTTGCATGAGATGACGAAGCGGCTGCACGAAGATCATGCGAATGCCCGGCTCCTGGCGGAGGCGGTTGTTGCAGAACCTGCGGCTGCGGAGATCGATCTCGAGACTGTGCAGACCAACATCGTGATCTTCAAGCTGCGCTCTAAAGATTCGGCGACTGGTGGAGACGCTGCGGCATTTACTGCGGCTCTCAAGCAGAAGGGCGTGCTCGTCAGCGCAATTGGACCGGACTCGGTTCGATTTGTAACGCATTACGATGTTGATCGTGTTGCGTGCCAGAGAGCCGCGGCTATCGTATCGGAGCAACTGCGATTGATTTAGCGGCCGGGAGAGGCTTTCACTCGATCGAGTCGAAGCCCTAATCGCCGCCGCCCGCATTAATAGTCGGATTGGTCGCGAGGAACACTTTTACTTTAGTGCCGTGATCGGCACCGCCTGTGTCGCTGGCAACGCAAATAGTGCCGCCGTGTTTGTTAATGATGCCGCGGCTAACCCAGAGGCCGAGACCGGTGCCATTCTCGCCTTTGGTGGTGAAAAAGGGCTGGAACAGGTGTGGCTGCACATCTTCGGGAATGCCAGGGCCATTATCGGCGATCGTCACGGTTGCGCCCGCTGGCAACTTTTGACCACTTCCATCGACGCCTGCGGTTTGTGGTGTGATGCTGATCTTTATTTGGCCGCCTTGTCCGGCTGCCTCAGCTGCATTGGTCACGAGGTTGGTGAAGACCTGTCGCAGCTCAGCAGGGAAAGCCGATACTTCAACCGGCTCCGGCATATCGGTTGAGACCGTCACGCCGAGGTCGTGGAGTCGCCTCTCCATCAGGAGGAGAATCTCTTCGAGTGTCTCTTTGAGATCGACCACGACGGGAGCCTTTGATTCACGATATAGACCAAGCATGGCCCGGCTGATCTGCGTGACTCGCGTCAGCTCTTGCTGTGCCATGTCCATGAAGCGAACCGATTCTTCAGGCGTGGCGCCGTTGCGCATGAGATAGATCAGATTTGTGACCGAGTCGAGTGGGTTGTGGATCTCATGCGCGATGGTAGCTGCGAGACGTCCAGCAACTGCCAGCTTTTCGTTCGCAATCAGAGCTTCCTGAGTCTTGCGTTCCATCGTGATGTCGCGAAAGACGAGGACGATGCCGATCGTGTTGCCGGTTTTGTCGCGGATGGGAGCGCCGCTGTCGGAGATATCGAGTTCGGTGCCGTCTTTGCGCAGGAGAATGGTGTGATGGTTGGCCATGCCCACGATCTTGTCGAGACGCATCACTTTGGCGACTGGTGTCTCTACCGGTTCGCGCGTTGTTTCGTCGACGATGCGGAAGACGTCTTCGAGCTGATGCCCGTTGGCTTCGGTCTGGCTCCAACCCGTAAACTCGCTGGCTACAGGATTCATCATCTGAATGTGGCCTTCTGCGTCACAGGTGATGACTCCGTCGCCGATCGATTCCAGGGTGGTTCGTAGTTGCTGCTCAGATTGGTAGAGCTCTTCGGCGCGACGGCTGAGAATGTCGAGCGAACTGCGGTATGCGGCAGAGACCGCGTGGAGCCGACTGCGGGTGAACAGGCCGATCAACACGCCCATTCCGAGGGCCAGGGCGAGCAACACAAGAAGCAGGGTATGGACTTGACGATGCCAGCGTGCGATGCGCCGGGTGCGGCTTGCCTCAGCCTTCTGGATGATGTCGTCGAGGTCGTGGCGGACGTTGTCCATCAAGACCTTGCCGTGGAGATTTAGATCCACATCATTGGTTTGTCCGCCTCCGCGAACTGTGGCAATCACCGGAAGAGCGAATGCGTCTTGCCAAGTCTGATGTTCGTCCCGAAGATCCGCGATGTCGTGCTTCTGATCGGCATCTGCACCCGCCAGGTTGTCGAGGTTTTGAATCTCGGTCTGGAGATGGGATTCTGCCTCGTAGAACGGCTGCAGGAACCGTGTGTCGCCGGTGGTCTCGTACCCGCGCAGGCCGGATTCCTCATCGACCACCAGCTTCGAAAGCAAGGTCGCCTGTGAGATCCGGGCGTCTGATTCCTGAATCAGATTCACCGTTTCGTTAGACCCGCGGATCTGAAAGTACAACGCGCCAGCGACTACCAGCAGCGCAACGACTGGTAGTACGAAGACCTGCCTCAAAATATTGTTGAATTGACTTAGGTTCAAAGCCCTCTCGCCCCGTGGGTTGCCTTCGGTTGCGGATCAACTGACTGGTTGCAGTAGGATGCTTAATTTTTCAAGAAGGACTGGGGCACCCTCACCCTTGGTCATATATAGGTTGACCAGGGAGGTTACCTCGGGAGCCAGACCTATGTAAGCCGACAGTAAAAGGATGGGAACTTCAGGTTTGATCTGTCGCATCTGGCTGGCGATCTCGCCGCCGTGCATTCCCGGCATGGAGTAGTCGAGTACAACCGCTTCTACCGGCTCGGCGGAGAAGACGGCGAGCCCGGTCGGTCCGTCCGATGCCGTCAGTACCTTATATCCGGCCCGTTCCAGCAGAATCTTCCGAACCTCGAGTCCGATTCGTTCGTCATCGACGCACAGGACTAGATTGGAGTGTTGTTTCATGCAGTTCTGACCGTCAACGTCCCTTAGAATGACTCTAGAGTATACGAACGTACCCTTCATTCGTTTACTGTGGATGATTCATCGTACGTTAGCAATCCCCCGTCCGTGTTGCGCTAACCTGACGTTAATCAAGTCACGCGATCACAGAGGTTTATACGAAGTGAGTCAGACGATTTTTGTGTTGGAAGATGACGCGGATATCTCCCGCCTGGTGCAATATCACCTTGAGAGTGCCGGATTTATAGTTCGCCCGTATCTCGCTATCAATCAAATACTTGCCGACGCCGAACGGCACCCGCCCGCGCTCTTTCTCCTGGATATTATGGTGCCAGGCGGGGATGGTCTGGATCTTTGCCGGAGATTACGCCAGAATCCTACCTTGAGCGTAGTGCCGATTATCTTCCTCACGGCGCGAGCTGCCGAGAACGACCGCGTCCACGGCCTTGAGATGGGGGCTGATGATTACATCACCAAGCCCTTTGCGACTCGCGAGCTTGTAGCCAGGGTGAAGGCGGTGCTGAGGCGTTTTGAACGACCAAGCTCGCCGACGGTGTTGAAGTTCGAGAATGTAGAGATCGACGCCAGCGCTATGCAGCTTCGGGTTAACGGCGAGCTGGTAACGACGACAGCCACGGAGTTCCGACTTTTGGATTATCTCGCCCGTCATCCGGGACGAGTCTTCAGCCGTGATCATCTTCTGGATGCGGTATGGGGCGATGCCCGCTTCGTCACACCACGTTCGGTTGATGTCTATGTTCGTCGCATTCGCGAGAAGATTGAAGCCGACGCTGAGACGCCACGCTACTTAAAGACTATGCGTGGTGCCGGCTATCGCTTCGAGATTCCTAAGGCGGCGCAGGCCTAGGCGAGAGGGGCGGTTCGTGAGGCGTGGTTTATTTTTTTCGGTCTTCCTCCGCATCGCGATCGCGCTGGTATTTCTTGCGTTTGCGGGGTTCTCGTCTGTGCCCCAGCGCTGGCTCATCGCGGGCTTGCTCATGCTCGCATGGGCCGGCATTAGCGCCCTCCTTTTCGCGCGTTCGGTTCAGCAGGACGTCAAGCTCTTGCAAGACTCTGCTGCGGCAATCCCTGAACGCCAGATCGATGAAATTCACCCGTCGTTCAACGATTTCGATGGCCTAGCACGGGCTATTTCGGTTGCTTCCGAACAAGTGAGTCGTTCACTGAACGACGCATCGGAGAGCCGGCTCGAACTGGAAGCGATGATCGATAGCATGCAGGATGCAGTCGTTGCCGTTGATCCGGCCGGCCGTATTCAGTGGACGAATCAACGGATGCAGAAGTTGATTCCGGGCGCGTCCTTTAGCAGTGCAATCCGTGTTGGACATGCTTTGGTCCAGACGATCCGCGATCCTGAGGTGCTCGACTGCGTCCGTACAGCTCTGGAGCAGCGGGTAGTGAGCGATGGCCGCTCGACCTCGCTGCTGCCCGGACGCATCTTCGAGGTTAATGCGTCGCCCATGCCCGGTGGCGGGGCAGTTGCCGTTCTGCACGATATCACCCGCATCGAAGAGGTTGAACGGACCCAGCGCGACTTCGTTGCCAACGTATCGCACGAACTGCGTACACCGCTGACGTCGATTACCGGTTATGTTGAGACGCTGCTCGATCATGAAGCTGCGCTCAGTCAGTCGGCTCGGGAGTTTCTCACTATCATCCTGAAGAATGCCAGTCGCATGAATCGGCTGACCGAAGATCTGTTGGTGATGGCGCGCGTAGAGTCCTCCGAACAGGAGCTCCACCCGGCTCCGATTCCAGCCGACATTTTAGTGCGTGACGCCGTGCAGGCGATGAGTGGCCTGGTGCAGGATACCGAGTCGATTCTCGAGATAGGCGATATTTCCACTACCGAGGTCGTCGCCGACACCGATGCGATTCTCCAGGTTCTCAGCAACCTCATTGAGAACGGCATCAAATACGGTCAGGCTCGCAACGCTCCCGTTTGCAAGGTTGTCGTGACGTCTCGCGATGTCTCGGATCCAATTGAGGCTGTCGAGTTCAGCGTGCGAGACTTCGGCCCTGGAATTGCCTCGGAGCATCTCGGCCGGATCTTCGAGCGTTTTTATCGGGTGGACAAGGCACGCTCAAGAGAGTCTGGAGGCACCGGATTGGGGCTCGCAATTGCACGGCACATGGTGCAAACTCATGGTGGATCGATTCGCGCCGAGAGCGAGCTCAATGCTGGCAGCAACTTTATTTTCACACTTCCGAAAGCTCAGAACGTGGTGGAATAATGCCGTTTTCACTGCGATGTAACCTCCCCGTAACAATTCCCCCTCACACTCAAGAGTGAGATGTATTGACTGAAATGCTGGATCGATGCATTGAAAGCCTAGGGGGAACAAGTGAATTTGAAAGTCATCGCAGCGGGCGTGCTGGCGTTAGTAGCCGTGGGCGCCAACGCACAAAATATTAACGGAGCGGGAGCAACTTTTCCGTATCCTATTTATTCCAAGTGGTTTAGCGAATATAGCCAAGCGAATCCGAGCGTAAAGATCAACTACCAGTCGATCGGTTCCGGCGGCGGCATCCGTCAGGTTTCTGAAGGTACCGTCGACTTCGGCGCTACCGATGGTCCAATGACCGATCAACAATTGAAGGACGCCAAAGTCAAGGTAATGCACATCCCCACCGTTCTTGGTGCTGTGGTGCCGGTTTACAACCTCCCCGGTGTCAATAAAGACCTCAATTTCTCCTCCGATGTCATCGCCGATATCTACTTAGGCAAGATCAACAAGTGGAACGATCCCCGCATTACAAAAGACAATCCGGGAGTCAATCTGCCAGACAAGTCAATTCTTCCGGTGTACCGTTCGGACGGAAGCGGAACAACGTTTATCTTCACGGATTTCCTCTCAAAAGTCAGCCCGGACTGGGCGACCAAGGTCGGTCATAGCACCTCGGTCAAATGGCCTACAGGCATTGGCCAAAAGGGAAATGAAGGCGTCGCAGGCATGGTTCGTCAGTCGCCCTACTCCTTTGGATATGTTGAGTTGATCTACGCCGAGACGAACAAGATGAGCTTCGGTGCAGTACGCAATGCATCAGGTAAGTTTCTCAAGGCTTCTACGGCCGGGGTCACTGCAGCCGCCGCTGCGGCCGCCAAGACAATGCCTGCCGACTACCGAGTCTCCATCACAAACGCTCCCGGTGCCGACTCCTATCCGATTTCCAGCTTTACCTGGCTGCTGATTCCTACTCACTCTACCGATGCGGCTAAAGCAAAGGCGCTCGCCGATTTTCTGGGCTGGATGCTGGATCACGGTGAAAACGAAGCTGCTGCGCTAACGTACGCTCCATTGCCCAAGCAAGTTCAGGATATGGTTCGCAAGAGCATTGCGACCATAAAATAGCAACGCTGCCGCACGGCTTTCAGATCGAGATTCGTGCGGCATCTTGTTTCTTACCAGCAGCCGGATAAGTAAGCCCGATACAATCGATCCGAAGAGTCAACTGTCAGGAAAATAGGATTGTGTCTTCTACTCGTATGACTCCCGAAAGAGAAACAAGCTCACCGTTGCCCGTGCCGCCTCCCCCGTCGGATCCTGCTGCGGCACCGGGTGCGGCCGTGGGCGGCGCAACCCTGTCTCCGATCCGAGACTTCCTCTCGAAGCGGGGAAGCGGCCGCCTCGCCGATGACAGTTTTGCTACGGTCATGCTGATCTGCGCATGCAGCATCTTCGCTATCGTTCTGTTCATCTTTGGCATTCTAGTGATCCACTCGCGGTTGAGCCTGGTCCAGTTTGGCTGGAAGTTCTTCACCACGCAGGGGTGGGACCCGGTCTCAGGTGACTTCGGCGCGTTGCCTTTTATCTACGGCACACTGGCCACCTCGCTGTTGGCTCTTTGTATGGCGGTACCTCTGGCCCTCGGTGTCGCAATCTTCCTTACTGAGCTGTGCCCGCGCGTGTTACGTGCGCCGATCTCTTTCCTTACAGAACTGCTTGCCGCCATCCCAAGCGTTGTCTATGGCCTTTGGGCTGTTTTCGTTCTTGTACCGCTCATGCGCGATGTCATCGGTCCGTTCCTTAGCAAAACCCTTGGCTGGACGGGTTTCTTTGGTGGTCCCAACTTTGGCGTCGGACTTCTGACAGCCAGCATGATCCTCGCGATCATGATTCTTCCGATCATCTCTTCGCTGACCCGCGACATTATGACCGCGGTGCCTAACAGTCAACGAGAGGCTGCGCTTGCCCTGGGAGCGACTCGCTGGGAGATGATCCGTGTCGGTGTTCTTCGCAACTCTCGAATCGGCATTGTCGGCGCCGTGATGCTGGGCCTCGGACGCGCCTTAGGCGAGACGATGGCTGTCACAATGGTCATCGGAAACCATCCCGATATCAGTAAGTCGCTCTTCGCCCCCGGCTATACTCTGGCCAGTGTCATCGCCAACGAGTTTTCCGAGGCAACTGGTGACTTATATCTAAGCGCGCTTATCGAAATTGGTCTGGCTCTCTTCCTCGTCACTATCGTCGTAAACGCCATCGCCAGGTTGATGGTTTGGGCGGTAACACGCAACGCGCCTGCGCGGGTCATCTGACATGAGCACTCAACCTTTGAGCAACCAACCCCGCCCCATGGACTTCGAAACGAAATCCATGCGTAGGAACCGGGCAACACGCACCGCGACAAACTATTTGGTCAGCGGCCTTTGCATCCTCGCGACGATTCTCGTCATCCTTCCCCTGCTTGCGATTCTCTTTTACCTGATCTACAAAGGTGCGAGTTCGCTGAATCTTGCCTTCTTCACCCACGTTCCAGCTCCGGTTGGCGAGACGGGTGGAGGCATGGCGAACTCGATTGTCGGATCGGGCATTATCCTCTTCCTTGCGAGCCTCATGGGTATTCCCATCGGCATCGCAGCCGGTGTATATCTTGCAGAGTTTGGCCGCGGCAAGACGCTAGCCAATGCTGTCCGTTTCACTGCTGATGTGTTGAATGGTGTCCCGTCGATCGTGATGGGAATCTCTATCTATTCGCTAATTGTTGTTCAGCAGAAACATTTCTCCGCTCTGGCTGGCGGCGTCGCTCTTGCAGTCATGATGGTGCCCACCATTACGCGAACCACCGAAGAGATGCTCGCTACGGTGCCGCACGCTATTCGAGAGGCAGCTCTTGGTCTCGGTGTCCCCAAGTGGCGGACGGCGATCTCGGTCAGCCTTCGCACGGCTTCGCCTGGCATCATCACCGGATGCATGTTGGCATTCGCCCGCGTAGCCGGAGAGACCGCACCGCTTCTCTTCACGGCTTTTGGAAATCAGTTCTGGAGTTTCAACCTCAGCCAACCGATCGCAGCCCTGCCTCTGCAGATCTATGTTTATGCCATCTCGCCATATGACGAGTGGCATCGTTTGGCGTGGGCTGGTTCGCTCGTTCTTATCGTCTTAATCATGGTCTCGGTCACGCTCGTCCGCATCTTTGCCAACCGCGGCGCACTCAAGGGAGGAAGCT
>CAZZZG010000037.1:0-34416 GCA_964658525.1 uncultured Edaphobacter sp. | reverse complement strand
GTCTCACTCTCACCCGCCAGATTCACGCCACCCAGCAACCCGCTCCCATACAGCAACTCCACCGGCCGCACACGCCCCAACTCATCCACCAGCGCAGCCCACCCGCCGCCGCCAGAAAACTCCGTAGCCCGAAACTCCCCAGTAGAAAGATCCAGCAGCGCCAGCCCCCAAGTCTGAGATCCGCCCTGCCCCGCCCCCGAACCCACCCCCGCCACACTAGCCAGATAATTACTTTGCTCCGCCCCCAGTGTCGGATCGAGTGCAGTCCCCGGAGTCAACACCCGCGTCACCTCCCGCCGCACGACCGACTTCGTCAGCTTCGGGTCCTCCATCTGCTCCATCAGCGCAACCTTGTACCCCATGCGCAGCAGCTTCTGCAGATACACCTCAGCCGCGTGATAAGGAACCCCGCACATCGGCTGCTTCTTCTCCCGATCCCTCGCCGTCAGCGTCAACTGCAGCACACGCGAGACAAGAATCGCATCCTCATAAAACAGCTCATAAAAATCCCCAATCCTGCAAAACACCAGGCAGTCGGGATATTGCTCTTTCGCTGCAAAGTATTGCCGCATCGCGGGCGTCGCCCCAGCCGCCTCCGCCGCAAAATTCGTTGCCGTCTCATTCGCCATCCCATTCATAATCACACAACAACGAAGGCGCCAAAGGCGCGTCAGCCTCGATGGCAGATCGCGGTGTGCGCGCAGCACGCCGTTGCCTGTTTTTCCTTTCACCCAACCCAAAGCCAATGCGGTACACTTATAGCCAGAAGTATTAGATCTCCCACGAGAGGTTCTACCCAATGACACAGTCGACCTGGGCCACGCCCGACTTTGAAGAAGTCTCCCTTAACTGCGAGATCAACTCCTACGCTCCCGTAGAACTCTAAGCAGAAGCTCTGTGCGGATTAAAGTCCTGGGGGCCGCCGCAGGTGGCGGCCTTCCCCAATGGAATTGCGCCTGCCGGAATTGCATCTCACTCCGCCAGCATCATCCCCACATCCAATCCAGAACACAGTCTCAACTAGCCGTCACGGCAGATGACGACATCTGGTTCCTGATCAACGCCTCCCCCGATCTCCGTCAGCAACTCATCGACAACTCCGAGCTCCACCCCGACCCCGCAAAGGGCCTACGTAACACCCCTGTCGCCGCAATCATCCTCACCAGTGCCGACCTCGACCACGTCCTCGGCCTCCTCCTCATGCGCGAGTTCACCCCCGTCCGCATCTACGCCACGCGCCCGGTCATCAGCGTCCTCAAAAAAAACAGCTTCTTTCACATGCTCGATCGTCTCCCCGGCCAATCCCGCTGGACCGAGATCGAACCAAACGTCAGCTTCAACGCAGGCAACGGCCTCACCTGCACCCCAATCGCGCTATCGAACAGTCTCCCAACCTACATCGGTGAAGCAGACCGCGCCTCGCTCGACTCAACCGGCGCAACCATAGGACTCATTCTCGAGGACTCCAAGGGAGCTCGTGCCGCATATCTTCCGGCCTTACCATCCGTCTCCGCTCCCTTGAAGCAGCTCCTCTCAACGTGTTCCACTATTTTCATAGATGGAACCTTCTGGACCGATGACGAACTCCAAAGAATCCAACCGGGAACACCCTTAGCAAGCTCCATGGGCCATCTACCAATCAACGGCCGCGACGGCTCACTCGCATCTCTTCAAGACCTCAAGAGCACGCGCAAAATCTACACCCACATCAACAACACAAACCCGATCTTGCAGGAACAAAGTTCAGAGCGTCGCGCAGTCGAAGACGCAGGCTGGGAAGTGGCATGGGACGGACTAGAAATAACGATATAGCTCAAGCAGAGTCGGTTCTACTTAGCAAAACCGAACTGCGCCAGCGCCTCCAGCAGGTAGGCGAAGCGATGTATCACCACCAACATCCCTTCCATCTGCAGATGCACGCCGGCCAGCTCACCCGTGGCCAAATGCAGGCCTGGGTGCTCAACCGCTACTACTATCAGAGCCGCATCCCCATCAAAGACGCCATCATCCTCTCGAAGTCCGAAGACGTCGCTCTCCGCCGCGCATGGCGCAAGCGCATCATCGACCACGACGGCGACACCGGCGTAGGCGGCATCGAAAAGTGGCTGCAACTCGCCCAAGCCGCCGGACTCGATCGCGACTACGTCATCAGCACCCACGCCATCCTCCCCGGAGTTCGTTACGCAGTCGATGCCTACATCGACCTCGTCACCAACAGCTCTCTTCTCGAAGCTGTCTCCTCTTCACTCACCGAACTCTTCGCCGGCCAACTCATCGCTCTGCGTATGGACGCTCTCGCAAAGCACTACCCTTGGCTGCAAAACGGACTCGCCTACTTCCAGGGCAGACTCACACAAGCTCCCGAAGACGCCGCCTTCGCCTTCGATTACGCAGCCGAACACGCAACCACCCCACATCTGCAATCGCTGGTGGTCCGCTCCCTCGAACGAAAGTGCGCTCTCCTCTGGGCGCAGCTCGACGCCCTCCAATACTGTTACGTCGAGCCCGGATCGCTCCCACCACAACCCGACGTCTTCCGCCCCGAGCCATCATGAGCGAACCAATCTCAGACACCAGAGTCCCTCGTCTCGCGGTAGGCTGTCGCGTCCGCACCCTCTCGCCTGATGAAGCGATGCTTCTGGTCCCTGAAGGCGCGCTACGACTCAAAGGCGCAGCCAGCGAGATCATTGGCCTCATCGACGGACAACGCTCCATCGCAGCAATTACAATCGAACTCCAACAGAAGCACGCTGCAACCGACCCATCGCAAATCGCCGCCGAAGTAAAACAGTTCCTCGAAAAACTACACATACGCAGCGTCCTCCTCTACAACGACTAGGCGGTATTCAACAGATAAGCTCTGATGGAAGGCCGCGGTCTTTCGGATTCAGATGAACGCTGACGTAGGGCCGTGACCCAATAGACCGTCATCCTGAGCGTAGTTTGGCGCGGCACTTTGCGCCAAACGCAGTCGAAGGACCTGCCACGCCACTCGGTGCCGCAAATCGTTTGGTCATTTCAGTCAAGAATTTTTAGTGGTGAAGCGATGAGGCCTTCCGGCCGGGACCGCTACGCGCGGAGCGGTCACTTCGTGACATGTATATCGGCTTCGCCAGAAAAAAATCCTGATCGCGACCAACCGGAGCGCCAACCGAAGGGGTACACGAGTCACGAAGTGACCGCCGCCCGCGCAGGGCGCACCTAAACCGGAATACAATCGATACAAGCCGCAAATGCCCACACTCCCAGGCCCACTCTCACTAGTAGCAGAAGTAACCCATCGCTGCCCCCTGCACTGCGTCTACTGCTCCAACCCTCTCCAGATGCAGCCCGCAAAAGATGAGCTGACAACCGAGGACTGGACCAGAGTCTTTCACCAAGCCTCAGCCCTGGGCGTCCTCCACCTTCACCTAACAGGCGGCGAACCCCTCGCACGACCCGACATAGCAAAACTAGTAGCCGCGGGCAGGGAAGCGAACCTCTACGTCAACATGATCACCTCAGGCGTCGGCCTCACCGCCGACCGCATGACCGAACTCAAAGACGCAGGCCTCGAACACATCCAGCTAAGCCTCCAGGACGCAGACGAAGAAAAGGCCAACGAATTCGCCGGAGCCCGAGCCCACGCCCACAAACTCAAACTCGCCACCCTCATCCGCCAACAAGACATAGCCTTCACCGTCAACGTAGTAGTCCACCGCGAAAATCTAGACCGCCTCGAAGATATCCTCGCCCTCGCCGAGTCCCTCGAACCGCAAAGAATCGAAGTCGCCCACGTTCAGTACTACGGCTGGGCCCTAAAAAATCGCGACAGACTCATGCCAACCCCCACCCAGGTAGAGCGTTCCGTCCAACTCATCCAGCAAACACAATCCCGCCTAAGCGGCCGCATCCAACTCCAGGCCGTCTTTCCCGACTACTATGCCCGCTACCCCAAACCCTGCGTCGGCGGTTGGGGACGCCAGATGATGCTCATCGACCCCGCCGGCCTCGCTCTCCCATGCCACGCCGCCGCCATCATCCCCGGCCTTGAGTTCGACTCCGTCCGCACCCATTCCCTTGAGTGGCTCTGGCAACACTCTCCAGCCTTCAACCGCTTCCGTGGCCAAAGTTGGATGAAGGACCCCTGCGCAGACTGCGACCGCAAAGAGATCGACTTCGGCGGCTGCCGCTGTCAGGCCTTCCAACTAACGGGTGACGCCGCAAACACCGACCCCGCCTGCAGTCTGAGCGACACCCACGCCGACCTCGTCGCCATCACCCAGGCCCCACCCCCACCCAACGAACCCCAATGGGTCTACCGCATCCTCGCAAACTCCTGATTCCACGCACCCGATCACCCTCCAAAATAAACTTCAAAAGCTTGGCGTATTTTTAGGCACCAGAGAAAGTGGCTGTCAAAACACCACACTTACCACGCAATCCACCACGATCTCACCACGTTTTCACCATCACAAAAACGCCTGAAATCCCCAAAATCCCCACAAAATGCAACTCTTCACCACGCCGAATTAATTTCGTGCCCCAATTTCCACACATACCCCATTTGAGGGATATCAAGGTGTATTCCGACAGCCGTACTCTCGTCTTCGTTCAAAAAGGACAAGAAATATGGCCAGAGCAGTATCGTCAATGGGATTGGGTATCACCTTCGACCCCCCGAAACCCACCAAATCCGCAAGAAACCGCAAAAAACAAGGCTCAAGCGCCGCCTACGGCATCATCTTCGGCCTCCTCTGCTCTGCAATCGCCTGGCTATTCCTCGCATACGGAATCTACCGAATCCACGCCATGTTCCTCGCAGTCCGCTAGCCAAACCCGCGTCAACAAAGCAGTTCCAGCAATCCTCCAAGTAAATCAACGAATATTCAGGTAGATTCGCGGCCGCCAACAGAGACAGCGAAACGGTCATCACCCCTCCAGAATCAAACTCATAAGCGATATACTTAATGTTTGCGGAAAAACTCCGCGAAGCACCACTCAGTACGTCACTTATGTCTCTTCTCTGGCTCAGAGTCGCGGTCTCTCTCTACGGCATAGCCGCGCTCGCGGTGTTGCCGGCAGCCCTTTATGACCGCCCCCGTTGGCGCCACATTGCCATTCCCGCGACCGTAGCCGCTGTATTCTTTCACTTCGTTTCGCTGGCCGAGATGCTCAACCAGGCCCACCATCGTCTTCCCGTCGATACCCACGAAACGCAGACCCTCCTTGGCCTCCTCCTGGCCCTGTCCTTTCTCCTCGTCTACGCCCGCTATCGAACAGTTTCCCTAGGCATCTTCCTCCTGCCCATCTGCTTTCTCCTAGGCCTAGTTCCGGCCTTTCATCCCGGCCAGGAGAGCACCACATTCCCCCTTCTCCATACCGGCTGGATCTTCCTCCACGTCGCTCTTCTTCTCGCCGCCTACGCCGCTCTCTTCCTCTCCATGCTTGCCTCGCTCCTCTACCTGATTCAAGAGCGTCGCCTCAAGCAGAAGTCTCCAACGATCTCCTGGCTGCCGCCGCTCGAAACCACCGACCAGATCGCCCTCAAAGCTCTCCTCTTCGGCCTTCCCTGCATGACCGCCGGCCTTCTCATCGGATCGCTCATTGCCCAGGCCACCGTCGGAGCTTCCTACTTCCGAGACCCCAAGATTCTTCTCGCCTTCGCCATGTGGTTGGTGTACGTAGCGATGATCCACATACGTCGCATCTCTGGCCTGCGCGGCCGTCGAGCCGTCTACCTCTCCAGCTTCGTCTTCCTGATCGTACTCACCGTGTGGGTCGCAAATCAGTTCTCCGCAGTCCACAGGTTCACCGCCCCATGAGCACAACGACACAGGGGCGCCTCGTCCTTCTCGGCATTAACCACAACACCGCGCCCATCGAGGTTCGCGAGCGCCTCGCTATCCCCGCTGAGCGCCTCGCCGACGCCACCCTCACCCTCCTTCACCAGCCCGGGATCCGCGAAGGCCTCATCCTCTCCACCTGCAATCGGGTCGAACTCTTAACTCTCCAGGACGAAGCCGAAGCCGCACTGCCACAAACCAAAACCGATCTCCTCCGCTTCTTTCACGAATACTTCGCCGTCTCACCCCATGACATCCAGCCCCACCTCTACGAGTTCCGCGAACGCGAAGCGGTCCGACATCTCTTCCGCGTCGCCAGTTCGCTTGACAGCATGGTCGTTGGTGAACCCCAGATTCTTGGTCAAGTTAAAGAGGCTTATACGATCGCGCGTGATGCGGGCGCAGTCTCAACCCACCTGGAAGCTCTGCTGCAACGCACCTTCACGGTCGCGAAAAAAATCCGCACTGAAACTCAAATCGGTTCAAGCTCGGTCTCGATCGCGTCGGTTGCTGTTGATCTTGCCACGAAGATCTTCGGATCCCTGTACGGAAAGACTGTCCTTCTCGTAGGTGCTGGCAAAATGTCCGAACTTGCCGCCCGTCATCTCATCCAGAAGGGCGCATCGTCCATCCTCGTCACCAATCGCACCCAGTCCCGCGCCGAAAAAATTGCCGAGAACTTCAGCAGCCTTACCGTCCACACCGAAGCCATTCCCTTCGAGGCTCTCTACGAGCAGGCTGACCGCGCCGATATCGTCATCACCTCTACCGGCGCCCCACAGAAAATCTTCGGACGCTCTCACGGCCAGCACTTCCTCCATCGCCGTCGCAACCGCCCTATGTTCTTCATCGACATCGCCGTCCCTCGAGATGTCGATCCACGTATGAACGAGGTCGAAGGTTGCTTCGTCTACGATATCGACGATCTCCAGCAGGTCGCTGCCGCCAATCTGGCCGATCGCAGCCGCGAAGCCGCCGCAGCCGAGAATATCGTAAGCAGGGAAGTGGACAAATACCAGGAGCGTCTACAATCCCGCGATGCTGTTCCCGCCATCAAGGCCCTTCAGCAGCAGGCCGAAGAACTTCGCGTTGCCGAACTGGCGCGTTCCCAATCCAAACTCGCGGATCTCTCTCCTCAACAGCGCGAAGCCGTAGAAGCCCTCACCCGTTCCCTCACCGCCAAGCTCCTACACCCTCAACTGGCTGCCTTGCGTGAGTCCACCCGCACAAAAAATTCCGAGTAGACACAGCCATCTTTGGCTGAGCTACGCGGAATTTTTTTCTTATCCATACGAGGACAGCAAAACTAAACTGCGCCGGAACCACGAAAGACTGCCGGAATTGTTTGAAACAGGATCTTGATATCGAGCCACACTGACCACTGGTCGATATATCTCATATCCAGAGCCATCCACTCATCGAAGCTGATCGAGCTTCGCCCCATTACCTGCCACAGGCATGTAATCCCAGGTTTGACACTGAACCGTCTCCGATGCCAGTCCTTCGAGAATCCCTCATAATCTCTGACGGGAAGCGGCCGGGGACCGACCAAGCTCATGTCTCCGCGTAAAACATTAATAAGTTGAGGGATCTCGTCGAGACTCGACTTCCGCAAAAACTTCCCTAATGGTGTGATACGAGGATCGTTCTTCAACTTGAACGTGGGGCCGTTAGTTTCATTCAAGTGCTCCACTTGCGCCATTAATTTCTCGGCATCCACCACCATAGTACGGAACTTCAGAATCTCGAAAGGCCGCTTTCCGTAGCCTATTCGGGTCTGCCGAAAGAAGACTGGTCCCTTGGAAGTCAATCTGATGAGCGCCGTCACCAACAGAAAAACGGGTGCCAGAGCCGTCAGCAGCACCGCTGAAACCACTGCATCAGTCAGTCTTTTGATCATGAAGCCCCAGGCATTCCATGACTCATCGTGTAGCGTGATTGTGCCGACTCCGCCAGGAAGATGTGCTGTTCGCTTCGGCTCGTCCTGATCAAAAAAAGTCCCAATGCTTCGAACCGCAATCCCGTGATCACGACATGAGGCGACTATCTCCGCGATCTGCTGGTAAAAAGATGCCAGCGGCAAGGCAACAATCACTTCGTCAATCGACATCGTTCGGAGTAAGGACGGAATCGAATTCAACCCGCCCAGCAATGTACCCGCATTGGAGGTAGCCGTCTCTTCCGACCACCATTGATCGTCGACGAAACCCTGCAGGTGATAGCCCCACTCCGGATGAAGCGCTACATCCTGCGCGAAGCCGTGGGCGCGCTGATTCGTGCCGACCACTAAGATATGACGTAGGTTGTATCCCTTCGAACGAAACACACGCGCTAAAGCTCGACCCATAAGCCGAGTGGATACGAAGATACCGAAGCTGATCACTCCAAAGACGGCGCTGACAAGACCAAGATCTGCGATGCTGTTCTTCGAGTGGGAGCACACCAGCCATAGCCAGGCAAGGCAGGAGAGCGCGCAGAGCAAG
Source organism: uncultured Edaphobacter sp. (assembly GCA_964658525.1). Classification (GTDB taxonomy): domain Bacteria; phylum Acidobacteriota; class Terriglobia; order Terriglobales; family Acidobacteriaceae; genus Edaphobacter. The sequence continues at coordinate 26,108 of CAZZZG010000037.1, read as the reverse complement.
CTCGCCAAGCACACATCCATCACTTCTCTTAGAAGTCCGTCCACCCTCCGAGACCGATAAAATTTATTCGATCGAAGGATTCCGTGCCATACCACCGCTAAGATAAGTGTCGCGAGGAAGACCTGTATCGGGTGTCGAGTCTCGAGCGAGTCGAGAATCCCAAAGAGGCGGTGTCTGGAGATAACGGCATACGCGGCGCCGAGACTACCGAACAACAGACAAATGTCGCCAAGCTCCACCAACTCTATTAATATTTTTCTGTTAGGTGGCGTCATTGGTGTAGCCCCTTTATCATTGCGATCCAGCAAGTTATGATGCGAAGCCAACAAGGAAAAAGCTGATTACTACACGTCACTAGAGTAACCAGTCGAATAGCGCTCCGCAATGAAGCGGACGATCTAAGAAAGCCTTCTCATACTCACGAGTGTTCGCTATCTTTAAGTTGTGTAAGCAATTTTGAGGCCGGACATTCAGCCGTTGAAGCTAATTCTTCTGCTAAACCAAAAAGAGGATAAAAGATACCTGAATTCATCTTTTTTAGTTTGATCTTCAGGCTCAAGAGTTGGATGAAAGGGTTTGGACTGCGAAATGCTCATAGGTCGTGGTAGCAAATGATGTCGTCATCTAGAAAAAGAGAGAACGCCCATGCGAAAGACAGATTGTCTGCCGGCAAAAAACTTAAAGTGCTAAAAAAATGCTACTTGTTGGGAACTTTCGTTCCTTTCGTACCTCGGTGGCGCACTTTAGTCGCATTTACCCACCGCGATACGGCACTATAATGAATTTACTGATAATGCAGATTCTGGCGTTCCGTGCGACGGAGAAATATGCAAAATGAACCGAGTATCCGTGATGTTTCGACACTGCTCGACCAGCTCTCGATCCCAGAGAGTTCAGCTGGCTTAGCCAACCGATATCGGAACGGTCTGCCGTTTCCTCATCTCACCATCGATAACTTGTTCAATTCAGAGCAGCTCACGGCACTGATCGAGGAGATGTCCCAGGCCAGAAGTTCCGACTGGGTGCATCACAATACTGAGTATCTCGAAAAGCTTGGACAGAAATCCGCTGCGGGACTCGGCCCAGCCGGATTTCAGCTTGTGGCCCTGCTCCATTCCGCTCCATTCCTCTATTTTCTATCTGAAATTACTGGAATTTGGAATCTGCTTCCGGACCCATATATGCACGGAGCTGGCTACAGCATTATTCCGCCAAAGGGAAAGTTCGATGTTCACATCGATTCCAACGCCGACATTACCAGTGGTCTGATCCGTCGCCTCGCCCTGATCATCTACCTCAACCGCGATTGGAGTCCCGAATATGGCGGCCAACTCGAGTTGTGGAATAAAGATGCTACGCGCAAAGAAGTTGAGATAGAGCCCGTCTTCAACAGGACTTTACTTATGGAGATCTCTGAGACTGCCTACCACGGCATCAATCCAATAGTAGAACCGAGCGGAAGATCGCGCTATTCCTTCATGATCTACTACAACACCGCTGGAAGCATTCTCGGCAAAGAGCTGGGTGTGCACAGTTCTATCTATGCTCCGGCCTGCTATCGGCCGAAGCCCACTGTCCGTAGTGTGGTTCGGAAGTGGACGCCTCCGGTCTTCTACGATTTTGTTCGTCAGAGGATGAAGTAATTCGTCTGGTCGATGGAGCTGCCTGTAGGCTTTCAGCTTCCGAACCTGAGCTTCATGGCGCAACCAAACTGAGATTCGCATCTCGGCAACTATGTCTGCGCCGAGAGTCGCTTCACGTCCACTTTGGCTGAGTCAGTCTTCTCACTCAATCTGCGCCAGATTGCTTCACAATGGAAAGAGCCGGAGTGGCTGTAGTGCAGTAAACCCATAAGTAGGTTTTTGAGGTCTGATGCGGATTCTGTTTCTACACAATCGATACATATACCGAGGTGGAGAAGATGAATCCCGAGAGCAGGAGATCACGATGCTTCGCGCTCGCGGAGAAGAAGTTCTCGATTATGTGCTCGACAATGCCGAAATAAAAACTGAGAATCTGGTCACCGTTGGCATCCGTTCCATCTGGAATGCGAAAGAAGCTGATCGAGTGAAGGACTTGATTCGATCGACCAGGCCTGACCTTGTGAAGGTCGATAATTTCTTTCCTCTTCTTTCGCCCTCGGTCTTCGCCGCCGCAAAGGCGATGGGCGTCCCTACAGCACTTTCCGTACGAAATTACCGGCTCATCTGTCCTTCCGCCAATCTATTTCGGGAAGGCCAAGTATGTACTACCTGTATCGGCAGCAAAGTCGCATTCGCGGCCATACAGCATCGCTGCTACCGACAGAGCTATCTGCAGTCGGCTGCCGTCGTCGCCAGCAACGCATATGCTCATCTCCGCGGTACCTGGACACACTCCGTCGATCGCTACATCGCTGTCAGCAGCTTCGTCAAGCAGCAGCTCATCGAAGGAGGGTTTCCCGAGGAGAGAATTCTCGTGAAGCCGAACTTTATCTCAGATAGCGGTATCGGCGACGGTTCTGGCGGCTATGGTTTATACGTCGGTCGGTTGACCGAGGAGAAAGGTGTTCGCTCGCTTCTAAAGGCGTGGCCGGATGTCCCGCAGTCAGTCTATTTGAAGATTATTGGTGATGGCCCCCTCGAGTCTGTCGTCCGTCAGGCGTCGGATGCTGATCCGAGGATCGAGTACCTTGGACGGAAGTCGCTCTCTGAAGTCTGCGAATATCTCGGCAAAGCTGCCTTTCTGATCTTTCCTTCTGAGTGGTATGAGCCATTCGGTCGCACAATCGTCGAGGCCTATTCCAAGGGAACCCCAGTTATTGCCGCTATGACCCCACCGATGAAGGCAATGATTGAGGATGGGGTGACCGGTCTCTTCTACAAGCCCGGCGACAGCAGGGACCTAGCCTCCTCCGTATGCATCCTAATGGCGAGTTCCGAGCGTCTCAATCTAATGAGGTCTCAGTCGAGAGCTAAGTATCTTGCTGTCTACACTGAGGATCAAAACTATCGGCAACTTATGGATATCTTTCATCAATGCATCACTAACAATTCTCCCCAACCCATCGGAATGGCGAGTCGATTGCAGCAATAAACGGTGCGGTACCTTCTCACAGTAGAGTCAGTCTCATAGATTGACCAGCATGTGCGAAAAGTAACAAACTTTTCAACTAATGAGAGTAATCTGAAATTTGTTACATGTTTTGAACAAATTGAAGTTCGGAATATGTCTCACGAAGAACGGGAACCTAAGCAGAGCGCGCAAACGATCGTAGGCAATAACATGGATAAAATTTACAGCCTGCAACGATCTGCAAGTCTACGGCTCCGAGAGGGCTCTATCGCATGACATATGATTCAAGGAGACCTATAGATCCTGTGGTATATTCATGAGTAAATATCTGATCTTCACTGTGAAAATTTTGTCCCTCGAGCCTCACGAGGGTGTTCCTCTTGAGCTAGCACAATTCATAGCATTCCCCCCTGGAGCAGCACTGAACAAGGGCGAATGCGCCAAAGGATTATTGCTATGAGTGCACTTCAGCCACACTCTTCTCTTGCCAAACCACAATCTACTGCTCTGGGTACCTTGTCGGATGGTTCGCTGTTCGGATCCGTGCCTTCGGAGTACGAGACGCTTTCAGGCGTCCTCAGGGTTCTACGGCGGCGATGGAAGACCGTTGCTATCGTGACGCTAGGTATCTTTTTTCTAGGCCTGGCGGTTTGTTTGTTGATGACCCCGAAGTACTCTGCAGTGACCGTCATCGAGATCAACAAAGAAGATAACAGCGCAAACGTCTCCACGGATGTTGTGCCTGCTTCGCCGACCGCCGATGAGCTGAAGGCCGAAATCGAGACGGACATCAGCGTGCTCGAAAGTGACGGTCTAGCACTCGCCGTAATTCACGACCTCAACCTCACGCAGACGCCACCGTTCAACAAAGCTATCGTCGCGTCCGAAAAGGGTAAGCCTCTCGATCAGGCTCCGCTGACGCGCGAAAAGCTCATCAAACGATTTGCAAAGAATCTCACCGTTGAGTCTCCGCCTGATACGCGGCTTATTACGATTACGTTTCTAAATCCGGATCCGGTCGTAGCCGCTAACGTTGCAAACGCCATCGCCCAGAAGTTCATCGATAGTGCGATGGACCGTCGCCACAACTCAACGATTCAATCCTCCTTCTGGCTTCGAAAACAGCTCGAAGACCTTAAGAAACAGGTCGAAGAGTCGGAACAGAAGCTGGCAGACTACCAAAGAGAATCCGGCCTGGCGGGAGTTCAACTCGCCGGCGGAGGTCCTGGCGACAACGGCGCGAACGCAGGCACAACACAACACAGCACTGTAACGGATCGGCTCTATGGACTGAACCAGGAGCTGACCGCTGCGGAGTCTAATCGGATTGCCGCGGAGACCACTTTCCACCTGGTCCAGTCGCAAGACCCTGAGGTAGTGATCGGCTTGGGAGCAGCAGCGGGCGCAGGTGGCGCAGGCGCACTGCCCGGAGATGGGGGGATCCAGCTCATCCGCTCCCTAAGAACTCAAGAGGCTGAGCTCGCCCAAGAGTATGCGGGAGAAGCTGTGAAGTACGGCGCCAATAATCCGCGCCTCGTGCAGACGCAACAACAGCTTGATGCTATTAGGGCGCAGATGCATGCCGAGCTCCAGCGCATTAGTAAGCGTGCTGAAAACTCATATATCTACGCAAAGAATAATGAAGACACGATTCGGCAGCAGTTCGTCAAGCAGCAGTCTGCAGCCAATGAGATGGCCGACTCGACCGTCCATCTTCAGGTCTTGGCTCAGGAAGCAGCCTCCAATCGAACGCTCTACGAAAATCTTTTTTCGAAGCTGCAGACGGCAAGCCTCGCCTCGGGCGTTCGCGCCACCCGAATCGATATCGCGGACCAAGCTCGTCCCGCAGGAACCCCGGCTATACCGAACTATCTCAAGTATCTGTCTCTCATTGCGGGCGTCGGCATGTTCTTCGGAATCTCGTCTGCCTTTCTCCGAGAGTCTCTCGATGAGACAGTCCGCAGACCGCGCGATTTCCAGCTCATTGGAGGACTGCGGATGCTTGGATACGTCCCCCGGATGGGAACCAAGAGTCTGTTGACGGTATCGGGCGGAGACAGCAAGCTTATCGACGCGCCGAAGGCTCCTTTCTCCGAAGCCTTTCGTGTCATTCGAACCTCAGTCCTGCGGGTCTTTCCATCCAATGCGCCCAGAACTCTGCTCGTCACCAGTGCTGCCGGCCGCGACGGCAAGACCACAGCGGTCTACAACCTCGGTGTGGCATTTGCTCAACAGGGCTCACGCGTTCTTCTATTGGATTGCGATCTTCGCAACCCGGATCTGCACCGTCTCTTCGGCTGCGCCATCTCGCCCGGCGTAAGCGACATCGAAAATCCGGTCACGGAAGCCGAAGTTCTCGGAGTAGTTCGGCACAATTCTTTACCCAATCTTTACATGCTCCCTGCCGGGCACCCACCCGCGTTTCCCGCCGAGTTCTTCGAATCGCAGACCTTCGATGCGCTTCTACGGGTTTGCGCGGCAGACTACGATTATGTTCTGATCGACAGTCCTCCCATCCTGTCGGTCACGGACACTTCCATCATTGCGAGCAAGGTGGGCGGCACCATCGCGGTGGTTCGCTCACGCAGAACAACGCAGTCTGTGCTCTCCAGCATGATCGACAGCTTGCATCACGCGAACACGCCCGTGCTGGGGGTCTTGCTCAACGACGTCCGCAATCCGTCGGCTGACGGATTCCATGGCTATAGCTACTCCAGGCAAGAGGAAGGTCAGGTTCATGCGACTATCTAGTCTTTATGGAAAGATGTGTCTTGCTCCACTGTTTCTTGGGATACTCTCACTATCTTCATCGACAGTACGCGCGCAGCCTCCCCAGCCAAAGGTAGGAGGGAACGGTACCTTCGACGGAGCCGGAGCCAGTGAATCTGAAGGGGCAAATGGCAGAAGAAGGCTATCAGCTCTCACCGCGGTTCCCGAGGATTTCTCCTCGCTCCAACTTGCCCCAGGCTTTCTTCTCAGCATGGAAGTGTATGACGCTCCTGAGCTATCCACCGACGCACGCATCGACACCCATGGGGATATTCTTTTACCCATGATCGGATCAGTTCATGTCGCTGGTCAGACGATGACCGAGGCAGCCGCCGCGATCGAGGCACGTCTCAAGGATGGAAAGATTCTCAACAGTCCTCAGGTCACTCTGAATGTCAGTCAATATGCTGGTTCAAACGTTAGTATTCTGGGCGAAGTGCACAATCCTGGACGGATCGAATTGCTCGCCCCTCATAGCCTCGAGGATGTCATCGCTCTCGCGGGAGGCGAAACCCAGGTAGCGGGGAACGTGATCGAGATCCGCCATCCTGAGGGCGTCACTCCGCAAAAAGAGATGGTCCACTACTCTCGCGACCCAGATGACATGACGCTTGTGGACACAAAGGTGCATCCCGGAGACACAGTCACCGTGAGGCGTGCTGGAGTTGTCTACGTGTTAGGCGGAGTGACTCGACCAGGCGGGTACGTCATGCAGGAGGGCGGTGAATTGAATCTGACTCAGGCTCTCGCGCTCGCCTATGGGACGACCCTCAACGCCGCAGTCTCTTCCATGCGGCTGATCCGAAAGCTTCCTGACGGCCAAGTGCAGGAGACTCCCCTTCCATACAAGGACATCGAGAAGGGAAAGATACCTCCCCCGCGGTTGCAGGCTGAGGATCTCATCTACGTGCCTATCAGCAAGACAAAGACAATCCTCACCACCGGAATCTTTGCAAGCACTTCACAGGCTGCCATCTACGTCTATCACTAGGTTCTACTTTCTCATTCATCGCAGCTTTACCATGCAGACCAGCTAACATCGGAAGATCGCCACGTCGGCTTTGGGATCATTTCGAAAGCGGCAACTGCGAATCTCTCTTCGTTGCAGTCTGACGCTATCGCTTCTAAGAGAGGAGGGAAGTCTTTATGACGGCAGATCAATCATATCCGTTGCAGAAACAGAATCCCCTTCTGTATTGGATGACGTTGATCTTTCTCGTAGGGGTTCCGAACTTCATTCATTTCGATGTAACGGGCCGTACCCACACGCAGGGACTTCTCAACCCAACATCCCTCAGTACGATGGCAATCAACTTCCTGTCGACCTATGTCCTGATCGTCGTCGTAATATTGGCACGGCGCCCTCTGTTGTGTCGCAAAGTGAAGATTGCGGGATGGCTCTGGGTTGTCCTTCTGCTACAGATGCTATTGTCATCGGCTCTAGCACCTGCCAGCCGCCTTACCCCTCCTTTATTAAGCGATAACTTCATCGTTCTCTACCGCATGTATGAATGGATCCTCGCTTTCGCTCTTATCCTTGCGCTCTATACTCGTACCCCCGAAGAGAGGGGCACGGAGCTGATCGTTGAGCTAATCGGGCGCATGTCCTGGATTTGGATTGCGATAACCTACCTCATCCTTCCGATCATGCCCTCACAGGTCTACGGCGGCGCGGGTGAAGGCGAGATTGCCAGCGCTCACGCGCAGCTCGGTGGTCAACTGCTGTCGCCGTCTTATCTCTCCACACTCTCTGTGGCCGCATTTTTTTACGCCCTATTCTTCTTTCCTCGTGGTCTCGCCAGATTTTGCGGATGCGTCGTCGCTTTCGTCACCCTCGTCTTGGCTCACACACGCATCGAACAGGCCAGCTTCCTATTGCTAATCCTTTTGTATGCGATCTTTTTCTCAGGCCTCTTTGTTTTAAGGATTGCCACAATCATCTCCACAGCGATTTTAGCCGCGCTTGGAGTCTTATTTCGAAGCACGATCCTCGAGTACATCGCTCGTGGTCAAAATGCCAATTCTCTGGCTACGCTGAACGACAGAACTCGCGTGTGGACGGCCGCTATCGAAGCAATCCGCGACAGACCGATTCTTGGATATGGATACGTTGTCGGTGCGAAGAACGCACTCAAAGATCATTGGATTTACGCGCACTGGATTCCGCCTCACGCGCACAATGAGTACATTCATGCGTTTCTGAGTGGCGGCATCCTCGCGGCTCTTGTGGCCCTCTGTATCTATGCACGGGCACTGTGGGCCGGCTTCAGAAACGCACATCGTGGTCCTCATCAAGTGTTTCTTCTTTTCTTAATGATACTTTGCTCGGTGAGATCTCTCGGAGGTCCCAACGTGACCTACATCTTGACTCGACCCGGCATTGTGTTTCTCTTAACATTCATTGGACTAGTCGGCGGCGCGGCAACACAATCATCTCGAGCGAAGCGTCGAAAGGTGTCGCAATCTTCCATTCAGTCGATCCCTCAAGAAGTCGGCGCGTAGAAACCCTTCTGAGCCAGTGATATCCTTAACCCAATTCATAGATTCAACAACAGCACCCGGCTGTCGTCTTTGGATTTCTCCTGATGCAATCTCCACTAAAGCCCGCAGAGGTCCCATTGGGCACTGAAACTTTGGAAGACAAGCAAACGTTCCTCGCTCGATGCCTTGCGCGGGTTGGCGGTGGCCGAACGCCTGCTGCTCTCTTCGATCAGGGCCTGGTCAGCGGCGCAAACTTCATCACGAACGTAATACTCGCGCGCTCCTTCGGTGTGCGCGAGTATGGTGTGTTTGCCCTTGCGTGGGTCGCGGTGTTGTTTGCGAACAGCCTGCAGTACGCCATGATCGTGACGCCCATGATGAGCGTAGGGCCGAAACAAGATCCGGAAGACAGGCCTGCCTACTACGGGTCCGTGCTTGTCCAGGAGATTTCCTTCGGTCTCCTTGTAGGATTCATCACATTTATATGCGTGTGGCTCTCCGCAAGGTTTTTCCCCGAGTGGCGTGTCGCGGACCTATCCATCCCGATCAGCTTCGCAACAGTCGCTTACATGTTTCAGGAGTTCCTGCGCCGGTACTTCTTCTGCACCAGCCAAAGCAAGCGAGCACTCGCCTGCGATATTGTGAGCTATCTTACCCAGGTGCCGATCATCTTTTGGCTCTCCCGAAGCCACGGTGCAAAGCTGTCCACGATGCTTTGGATCATCGCCGCGACCTCCCTGATCGGTTTCCTCACTTGCCTCCGTTGGTACGAGCGCGTCACTTTCAGTTGGCATTCCCTGCGAACCGTCTTTCTCAGGCATTGGCGTATGTCTCGATGGCTCGCGCCGTCAGCCTTTATGCAATGGGCATCAAGTAATCTGTTTCAGTTGTCAGCCCCGGTCTTCTTCGGGGCTGCGGCGTCGGCTGTTCTCCGCGCCGCACAGAACATCGTAGCTGTCGCGCATGTTTGGTTCCTCGGCTTAGACAATGTTGTACCGGCAGAGGCTGCGCGTCGAATGCGTCATGGTGGCCTTGAAAGCATGTTGGGTTACATCAAGCGAATCTTTCTGCAGTGGGGGAGCATAACACTTGCCTTCACGGGGATTGTGGGTTGCTTCCCTTCGTTCTGGTTGAAGCTCGCCTATGGGACAAAGTACGCAGCCGACGGCAATGTGCTCCGCGCATTCGCTTGCCTATACTTGGTCGTCTTCGTCTCAGGCCCGTTGCGTTATGGTCTGCAGGCACTTGAATACACCACTCCGATCTTCTGGACCTATCCTGTCATGATTGTCTTCTCGATAGCATTGGCCGGCCCCCTGGCTCGCAAACTTGGGATGAATGGAGTCATGCTGGGAATGTTCGCGAGCCAGGTTATCTTCCAGGGACTGATCGGCATAGCCTTTTGGATGCGAATCCGAAAGATGCGTCGCGAAGCTGCCTTGGAGAGCACCGAAGCGTTACATCCCCTCTAACGCCACGCTTTTTCTGACGGACGATGGCTGGACGATAGCGCGGCTTCTTCGAGAAGAGCGATATCTTTCGCCGTATAAGTATTCTGAATCTGATCATCGTTTCCGGACAGAATAACGTTGTCATGGTAAAGTCCGCTGTCCTGAGTCCCCGGAACAAACGGAAATCTCAGAGGCCGGCTCCAGATCTGTCGCGTCTTCATCCCGGCCCGCAACGCGTTGACGTGCAGCCAAACGTCATCCGCTTTCGGGCAGTGCTGCATAAACTCCTTCCCGGCTAGTTTCAATCTCCGCAGCAGTGAGGGCGGATAGATGCAGCCAGATACGCCCGTGGCAAAGTGAAGAAATTCCGGCTTCGTCGATCTGCACGATGCCCACGTTTGATATGGCGTGATAGCACCCTCCGAAAGCCTTATTCGATGCGCTCGATAGCAATTAACAGCCTCTGGAAATTCGCGATGCGATCGAACCAGACCCTCCAGCCACCATCTGCTGTAGAGAAGATCGTCATCGGCAGTCGCAAGCGGTGTTTCGAAGGTCTCTGCAGACAAAAGATACGGATAATATTTCGTATGAGGTCCGAAGTTTTCGCTGAGGCAAATCTCAAGACCTCTTCTCACCAACCTTTCCAGGGCAAGAGACCGATTCGCAAAAGCCTCTGCGCTATCCAACCACAAGATAAGTCTGGACGGCAGAACAGAGCCTGCAGCGATAGATTCCAGCATCAGATGAACTGTACTTAGCCGCTCTCCATAAGTGGTGACTGATACCACAGGGCCACCTGGCGCGATCACCGATTGCTTCGATCGCTCATTGCGAGCACGCAAGTACGTTAGTTGAAACTTCGTAACTTTCGCCTCATTTCTTAGGAAGAACAGCCAGGTCTGAATGGCTTGACTCGACAAGTCAATCTTCGCGGCGTGTAGAGTCAACAAGAGCCTCCCGGTAGATGGTGAACTAAAGCCAATCAATGTTATTCAGCGCAGCCGTGACTTGCCCTCTCCACAAGCTCCGCATACAAAAGTTCAGCTTTCGCGGCGCGAGAGGCCCAGGTACTCGTCTTAGCGAAGTCCCAGCTCGCCTGCGACATCGCGTTCTTCTGATCAATGTTCATGGAAGCGAATCGATCGACTGCATTCGCGAGACCGCAGACAACCTCAGCAGGAGTTGTGACCGGTACCTTGATACCGGCTTCCTCAGGGACGACGTCACGAGCGCCATGCAGGTCCAGCGTAATCACTGGAAGCCCAACCGCCATCGCCTCCAGCAACTGCACTCCAGAGGTCTCGCGCAGGCTAGTGAACAGAAGCGCGTCATGCTCCAGGTATGCTGCTCGAACCTCCTCCCACGACAGCCGTCTTCCCGCCCAGTGAACCCGGTCACTCAATCCTCGCTCGGCAATCATCTCCCTGACGGCCGTTTCCGTGAGTCCATTTCCAACGATCGTAAGCGTCCAGTCATGCTCCACCTTGGCAAGCGCATCGAGCGCCATCGGAAGAGCTTTCCTCGGCAAGATTCTCCCTACCCAGATCAGCCTCACTACATTCATGCCTGACTTGAAACTCTTTGGTCCTTGCGCAAGATAATCCGCACCAACGCCGTTATCGAACTGCAGCCTTACATCCGACCGTCCCATCGCTCGTATCAGCTGTAGCGTGTCTTCGTTCGCTGCGAGGACTGTACTCATCTTTCCAAGCCACCGTCTGTGAAGCGGAGAGAAGGGAAGTGCCTTCGTAAAAAGTGTGCGACGTTCCTCCGCCCGCCTGCTCGATCCGAAGTAGCCAAGCATACTTACAGGCGCCGTCTGACCACCTCCCACCGGACCGAACACAGTTGGAATCCCTAACCGCCAAAGCTGTGTTGGCACATGAATGCTCGTGTAGGTGACGTGGTGCACCAAATCAAAGCGGCCCTGACGATTCAGCGATCGCGCAACACCGACCGCGAAGAACTGCCAGAGAGCATAGTGAATTCCGGTTCCAGGCTTGAACAATTTCGTGGGAACCGACACGTAGCCGAACGAAAGATTTCCATTCGGATGAGCCCGCCGGTAAGCTTCAATCTCGTCGCGTCCCTCACGGCGAGTCAATACCGTAACGTTGATTCCACGTTCTGCCAGATGCATCGCCCAGCTCCAGCCATTGCCCGGTTCAGAACCGGAGTTTGGCATGCATGCATAGGCTGAAAGCAGAACATTCATTCGCAACAGACCTCTTCCCCAAAAATGTTTTTTCTACGTTGTTTGTATAATCAAGAAGCCTGCCGGCAAGCCGCAATTACATCTGCAGGTATAGTTTACGAGAACTGTGTCGTTGACGCTAATAGTGAGAGGGCAATAGATCCTCAATCGTCCATCCTGATCGTACTTCCACCTGAGGACACACGATGAAGATGCACTTGGTACTGTTTTTGCTGCTATTTCTTAGCGGCATCTCCGCAAAGGCCGCAACCTATACAGCTACTGCGACGCATCTCACCATGCATGTTGGCGATCCTCTGCCGCCTCTGATCTTCAAGATGTCGTCTTACTCTGGAACCTATGCGGGCCTCTTCAAAGGGCAGCCAAAGTTGAGCACCTCCGCCACTTCGAGTTCTCCCGCAGGCAACTACCCAATCAGAATCTCCGCAGGCTCCATGACAACCGTCAATCGAGCCGACAGTCTGACCTTTGTCGACGGAACCATTTCGGTTATCCCCGACGATGGAATCGGTGCGCGACTTACAAACAACATCGTCTACCCCCCGGGCTTCACGAGCGCAGCAGCATTTGCAATTATTGACGTGACACACAACCCCATAGCCAATCTCGTAGGCGATGGAGTCACCGACAACACTGCGGGGCTACAAAGACTATTTGCGTTTGATAGGGGATCAGCAGAGAGCAAGGTCAGTACCTCTGTAAGTGGCAACACCTACACCGTGACCCAGACCGGAGGTTCTGTGTTCACCGGCCTCACGCCCGGCTCTCCCGTGCGAATAGCAGGTGGGCTCTACACCATCGCTGCTGTTCTCGATTCGCAGCATCTCACTCTGACTACAAATCCAGGTCCGCTTACCAACGTAATAGCGCGGCTTCCACCCAACGTAGTCAGCACCAATGGAACAACCGTTACCGCTATCAGCGGCCCAACCTGCGCAGCGCTAAAGCCAAACTTCAGCCTTCAAATTGGCAGCGCTTTTTACAAGGTGGCGTCAGTCACCGATGCGACGCACCTCGAACTAACCTCAGCCGCACCGTCGCTCAAAAATGCCGACATGTTTTACGGCTCAGGCGCAGGTGGCCAGCTTGGCGCTTTTCCGATGTTCCTCTACTTCCCACCGGGTGTTTATCTGGCAAGCGACACCATCATTCCCTACGGCAACTACTGGTCGATTTTTGGAGCCGGAGCTCAGACATCCATCATCAAACTCACCCCCAACTCACCTGCCTTCAACACAGGTACAACACCCGTTCAGTTCTTCAGCCCGATGAGCGTCAACAAGAACGACAACTTCCACATCTTTATTGAAAACATCGGCTTTGAGTCGGGAGTCGGAAATCCCAACGCCGAAATCTTCACCACTCAGGTGAACAACATTGGCGCTGTTAGAAATGTTCAGGTCTGGTCCGACGATTCAAATTGCGTCAACGCTCTCAACCTTCGACGTGCATATCCGGGACCGGGGATGATGCGCAACGTAGCAGCTTATGGATGCCAGAACGGCATCTATAGCAACCAGCAGGAGTACAGCTTCACCTTTGAAGACATCACCCTCGAAGGTCAGACCGTCGCGGGCATCGGTAGTACGAATATGAAGTTCAGCATCCGGCATCTCCTGAGCGACAACAACGTACCTGCTCTCCAGGCCGAGCTCTTTCATGCCAACACAACCATCATCGACTCTGAACTCTTCGGGAACAACTCCAGCGGCATTGCCCTGCAGAATGGCAAAGAGGGTGGTCAACCGGGTTGTCATCTCTACACTCGAAACGTCAAGGTCACAGGCTACGCGACGTCCGAGGCCGACTACTGCGTGACTCCCGCCAAAATGTATAAGGGTGACCTCACAGAGACTTGGTCGGGCGTAGCTCAAACGGTCTTCGATCAATCTGCTACCCCGGGCTCTCTTCATCTTCCCGAATCCGAGACACCACAGCCAAACGACCCGGATCCACGCACATGGACAATGTTGGGATCGTCTATTTCCACCTGGGCAGCTACTATCGCGGAATCGAAGTCTCCCACCGTCTATGCTCCACCAGGCCAATACGGAGGTCGCGGTTCATTCGACATAACAGTTCCCGACACGGTCAATCATCTCCAGTTCTTCACTGCCATGCCGACCCCGGGCCGAACCTTCTTCATCAATCTCAACGTCGCCGGTTCCTCGAAGACTCCTCTGATCATTGAAGGTTGCCCAAACACAGCCTGTAATATCAACCACACAGGGTCCAGAACTCTGGTCCTGACCGACGACAATACGTACAACTATTCAGCCGCTCAAGGTGCAGGCAATCTCTATCTCGATGACGCCATCCTCGGCGCCAACAACAATCCAGGCAACACTGTTGTTTTCTATCCCGGTCAGCACATCTGGGCTCGACAACTTGATCAGGAACAGTCCCGTGCGGACCAGTTGACCTGCAATGGCTGCACCCTCTGGATTCTTGGCTACAAAACTGAGCACAACGGTACAGACATCGTCGCCACCAACGCACAGGTCGAGATCTTCGGATTCTTTTTCTACAAGCTCACCACCGCGGCTCCCGACTCAACGACGATGAAAATAACTGACTCGAATCTCTTCGCGACCGGGTACGAGAACATCAACATCGCCGGCTTTGGAGCGCCAAACTGGGTCATCGAAACTCGAAACGGCAACACCTCACGCCTCGCCGCACCAGGTGTCAACAGTCCTCAACATCTCCACGTTTTTTATTCTTACGGAGGGAAGAAGGCGACAACCAACTCGGTCCGTAAGATTCACGACACCATCAATGATTTCTAAGCAGCCGTCCCGGTTTGACGGCGTCGATATCGAAAGATCACGTCCGCAAGAAAACTTCAGCGACCACAACTACCGAGCTCGATCTCGTGTAGAACACCGCAATTGCGGCTAAATTGCAGAACACATCGTAGGAGATCTGACGTTTGCGTATCATCCATGTGATTCCAGGGACCGCGGACCCAAACACGGCCAATGGCGTTAATAAAGTCGTACATTGGCTCGCGACGAACATGGTCGCACAGGGCCACAAATCCGAGGTCTGGACATTACTCGCAGCCGAGCAACTTCCCACTCATGCCCGCACCTACAAGCTCGTTGCATTCCCAAAAAGCAGATCGCAGTTCGGATTGACCGAAGACCTCCGCGTAGCCCTCTCCCGCCTTCCAGAGGGCACCTGGGTTCACCTGCACTCTGTCTTTGTTCCACAACTCACCTCAGTTGCCAAATTCCTCCACAAGAGAAATATTCGATTCGGCGTCACGCCTCATGGCGGCTATCTCTCCGATCGCAAAGGCCGATCCCTCGCAGGGCGCCTCAGAAAGCGTCTCTATCTCGCCCTATGGGAAGGCTGGACCTTGCGCAACGCGTCTCTTATTCACGCGATTGGCCAGACTGAAGTAGACGACCTAAAGTCTCGTTTTTCTTCGCTTCACCGGATCGCTCTCATCCCCAACGGCTTCGAACCGCCCTCTGCTCAGGACGTCACTCCTCACACCTTCAAACAACTTTTTTTGGATCATTCCGAGATCGTCGAGCCCACCATCGTCTACTGCGGCAGAATGGTGATCTTTCAAAAGGGTCTGGACATACTCCTCGAAGGATTCGCCAGATATCGCAAATCAGGAGGCACGCTCAGGTTGACGATGGTGGGCGACGGACCTGATCGACCTCAGCTTGAGGCACTCGCAAATCAACATGCGATCGCCCACGCGATCACCTGGACAGGACAAATCTTTGGATCGTCCCTGCGAACGATTCTCGGACACGCCGCCTTCTTCGTTCACTCCTCTCGCTTCGACGTGATCCCCACTGCATGTCTTGAAGCGGCTTCATGCGGCGTCCCACTCATCGTCTCCGAGGAGACCAACCTCGCCGACTTCGTGCGCCACTGGAACTCCGGCATGGTCCTCTCTCCCAACACCCCAGCTCGTCTCGCCGAGCTCTTCCAACAGGCGGAGAATATTGCAATCACTGAACGCACCCACATGGGTGACTCCGCAAGATCAATGATTGCAATCGATTTCACTTGGAACGAGATATCTCGACGCATCGTCCGGGCCGCCGAACAAGCGAACTGTCGCTAGATCTCCAGTAGAACCTGAAGATATTGTTATGAACAAATTAAAGATTCTGGAGGCATTAGACCAAGGTGTCTTGCGCAACTCTATCTCATCGAAGAACTTCTGCGATTCGACACAAGAGGACCACCCTTTAGTACCATTGTGACGTGCGGGGAAGTGTGCAACTATTTGCAAATGAGAAAATGCCCTCCCCCTCCCCAATTTCTCGCTGTGATTTCTGCGCCCTGCGAAACCCATCGAGTGCCAACAACCCGTCCGCGCGCAGTAGCAGCGATCGTATCCCTTTGTATCCTCGTATTGGTCGGTTGCTCCGGACAGACCATTCCCGCCACAGAAGGCGGCACGGCTGCCCCGCAACCGCTCACCGTATCAGGCGCAACTCTGAGCACAGGACCACTCTCCTTTCCCGCGGGCTTTATGACCTCCGTCAAAACATACGGTGCCAAAGGTGACGGAGTCACGGATGACACGGCAGCAATTCAGAGCGCCCTGTCTGACGGTCGATCGAATGCATCAGCCGACTACTACGGGATTCCGAAGGCGCTGTATTTCCCGCCGGGAACCTATCTCGTGAAAAATACTCTGCAGTGGGTCGGATGCTGCGTCACGCTGCAGGGATCTGGTTCGTCCAGTAGCGTCATTCGCCTCGCACCGGACGCCAGTGGCTTCAACAACTCGGCAGCTCCAAAGCCAGTGATCCTCACCCCGCTTGGCAATGAGTCCTTCCGTCAAAACATATGGGACATCGGCTTCTCAATCGGTCCCGGCAACCCTGGCGCCACCGCGCTTAACTATGTCTCCAATAACATCGGGTCCATTCACAATGTCCTCATCAAAAGCGAAGATGGAAAAGGTCATGCAGGAATCGACTTGACGCGGCAGTACGCCGGCCCTCTCATGATCCGCAACACCGAGGTACAAGGCTTCGACGTGGGCGTGGATCTTCAGAACGCCGAGTACAGTACCACGATCGAAGGGATCACTCTGGCCAGCCAAAACATCGCTGGCATTCGCAACAGCAATCAATTGGTTAATGTTCGCGGACTCACCAGCACCAACAAGGTTCCAGCCATCACTAACAGCGGCGGATTCGTCGTCCTGCTCGACGGCAGCCTTTCAGGCGGTGTCGCCTCCGTTCCCGCAATCGAAACCAACAGTACGATGTTCCTGCGAAACGTAGCCTCGAGTGGATACGAAGCTACATTGCAGGATTCGAGCACTTCCACTCCCACCCTCACCAAGGGCACCATCACCCATCTCGTAGTCGGCGGCGCCCCGTCGACACTGACGGGAACCGCATCCTCCAACACCGGCGTCAACATGTCTATTGCAGAGACGCCGTCCTTCACAAGCACAAGCCTCTCCGACTGGGCCGCCTTCACGCCTAAGTGGTACGGAGACACCTCCGGACTTCAGGGCGTGCTCAACAGTGGCAAGCACACCATCTACTTCCCGTTCGCCGCATATTTCTCTTACAGCGAAGCCGACGTCACGGTACCCGACACCGTCGATCGAATCGTAGGTTTCTCTTCTGTGGTCAACCTAGGTGCAGGGACAAATGGCGGAGGCATTCGTTTCGTCGTCACCAGCAACAGCACCACGCCGCTGGTCATCGAGCAGTTCGGCTACGGCATTAAGATCGATCATCGCGGCAGTCGTCCCGTCGTTCTCAAAGACGGGTTCATCAACAACTACTCGAGCTACCCCGGAGCCGGCAGGCTCTTCCTCGAAGATATCGGGATTGACAGTTTCAACATCCAGAAGGGCCAACAGGCTTACATACGTCAGATCGACAACGAGGTCTCCGCAACCAAGATCTCCAACCTTGGCGGCACGCTTTGGATTCTCGGCCTCAAAACCGAGCGAGCCGGTACCGTCATCAGCACTGCAAGCGGCGGCGAGACTGAGCTCTTGGGCGGAATGATCTACCCGGCGATCGCTGTCCCCTCCACTCAAGCTGCATTCGTCTCCACAGATGCCCAAACCTCCTACGTCTACAAAGAAGACGTCTACTGCAGTGGCTGTGGATATGCCACTCAGGTGCAGGAGACACGCTCTGGCGTCACCCAAAAAATCAGTTCACCGAACACCAATTCTTTCCGCATGCCGCTCTTTGTCGGCTACAAATAGAAGTTATTCAACCTGGTGCTGTCGACCGACACAATCGGTCGACAGCCCGCCTACCGCTTTCGTATACTCGACTCAACAGACACCATCGCAGTCAGGCTGAGGGAGTCAGGCGAGCTCTCTATCCATCGAGTAGTGCTCCCTGCTGACACTTACAGAAATTTACGAAGCATCTACTTCGCAATCGAGGGCCAGTCATGATCTCTGGCGATCCGCCAAGAATCAATATCCTTGGCGTCGGCATCAGTGCAATCTCCATGGAGAGCGCGCTCGAGCAGAGCGAGGCGCTCTTGAACCGCAACGGCACCGGATATATCTGCGTTACCGGTGTGCACGGCATCATCGAAGCTCAATCGGACGAAGCCTTCCGAACCATACTCAACAAATCATTCCTATCAACCCCCGATGGGATGCCCACCGTTTGGCTTGGCCACTTGCACGGCTTCAAAAGCATGACCCGTGTCTATGGCCCAGACTATATGTTGAGGATGTGTGAGCTCTCCGTGCAGCGCGGCTACCGTCACTTCCTATACGGTGGCAGGCCGGGCATCGCCGAGGAATTGCGGAGCGAATTGATCCGCCGATACCCAGGCCTTCAAATCGTGGGTACATACACTCCTCCTTTCCGACCGCTCAACGCAGAAGAGGAGCAGGATCTCCGAGTCCAGTTAGAGGCATCTCAGGCCGACATACTCTGGTGCGGCCTCAGCACGCCTAAGCAGGAGCGCTTCATGGCCGCTTACTCCGGTCGCTTGCCTGTCAAGCTCATGGTCGGCGTCGGCGCAGCATTCGATCTCCTCAGTGGAAACCTGGCGGAAGCTCCCGACTGGATGAAACGTTCCGGCCTCCAGTGGCTCTATCGCCTGATCAAAGAACCAAAGCGTTTGTGGCGACGTTATCTCTTGAATAACCCAAGATTCATCTGGCTTAGTTTTTTACAGCTATCCCGTCTCCGCCGCTTCTCAATGTAGGCAGCGGAGCATCCTTGCATCGTCTACTCGGTCCGCAAAGCCGTCATAGGTTCGATATTCGCGGCGCGGCGAGCAGGAATAAATCCCGCGACCGTAGCCGATCCCAGCAGCACCACCACCGCAATCAGCAAACTCAACGGATCATACGAGCGCACGCCATACAGCTGATCAGCCATCGCCCTCGCTCCCAAGATTGCAATCGGTACTCCGATCACGAGCCCCAGTCCAGCCTGAACGAATGCGCTTCGCATCACCATCCGCACTACCTTCCCACGGTCTGCTCCTAGCGCCATCCGCAGTCCTATCTCGCTCGTTCTTCGCGCCACCTGGTACGACGTGATCCCATACAGACCGACGGAAGCAAGCACCAGCGCAAGACCCCCGAACAACATTGTCAACCGGGCAATCAACCTCTCCTGCGTGAAGTTGTCGGCAACCTGGTAGTCTAGTGAGTGCAGATCGAGCACTGTCAGGTCAGGGTTTATATTCGTCAGTGTTCGCCGCACTGTCGCATCGAGATTCTGCGGCACACTCTTGAAATTCAGCGTTACCGAGTTGATGAAGAGTCCGCGCCCTTCAGCCATCGCTTCATTCGGATCCGTCAACCCCGTCAGCGTCTGCGTCAACGGACGAAAGTACATCGTCCTTACCTCATCGCGTGGCCGCGTATATTTGGCATCTGCCACAATGCCAACAATCTCGAATGCAGACGAGAACTTCTGCTCGAATATTCCGAAGTGCTTCCCGATGGGGTCCTCCTTCGGAAAGAACTTCTTCACGAATGCCTGATTCACAACTGCCACAGGCTGCGACGTCGCCGTGTCGCTCTCCGTAAATCCTCGCCCGCGCACGATAGGCTGTCCCACGGTCTCGAAGAATCGCGTACTCACTCTGTCCCACGAAGATCCGTTGTGGTCGTTTGGCCCCGGCGCCGGTCGTCCGCTAACGAACACGCCCTCGCCCCAGTTGTTTCCTTCAAGCGTGCTGTAAAGCGCCAGTCCAACGCTCTGCACTCCTGGCAACGACCCGAATTGATCTTCCAGTGCCCTATAAAAGGCCGGTAGCGTTTCTGGCTTATAACCTGCGCCTGCCGGATCAAGATGCAGCACGTACCTATTCGATGTCTGGATTCCAAAGTTCTGGTGTTCCATATTCCGCAGGCTCTTCGTCAACAATCCCGCGCCCACCAACAGCACCAGGGACAGCGCCGCCTGAAACACAATCAATGATCTCTGCGGCAGCGACGCTCGATCTCGCGTCGAGCGGTTAGCACCCCGCAATGCCTCCGCCGGATCGGCACGCGATGTAATCCAGGCTGGGACAACTCCAAAGATCACTCCCGTTAGCAGCGACAACAAAAACGCAAACCCTAACACCGCCAGAGAAGGACTCGCCGCAATCGGCAGATTCGGCGAATCAGGAAATGCGAGCGACAAAATCACACGCGTCCCCGCATAAGCCACTGCCAATCCGGCCAAACCACCCACACACCCCAGCAGCAAGCTCTCTGTCAACATCTGCCGAATCAACCTGCTCCTCGCCGCGCCCAGTGCCATCCGCACCGAAGTATCAGCCCTCCGCGTTGCCCCTCGCGCCAGCAGCAGATTCGCCACATTTGCGCATGCCACCAGCAGCACCAGCCCCGAGATCGTCATCAGCAGATAAAGTCCCTTACCCGTCTCCTTCTGCAGATTCTGTATCCCCCCGCCACCTGGCACGATCACAACATGCTGTTTTGGAATATTCGCTGACCCACCATCTCGAGAGTAGCTGGGCAGCGGAGCAAGAAACTGTCTCAAGCTACCCGACATCTTGTCCTGCAGCGCGGCGACGCTAACCCCCGGCTTCAACCTCCCGACGGCATAAAGCCAATTGCTATCCGGCACGTGCAGAATCGAATTCTTCCCCTCGATCGCAGGCTCCATCGCCAAAGGAATCCACAATCCCGGCGGATCACTCCTGATCCGGTCGCCAAAGAATCCCGGCGGCGCAATCCCAACCACCGTCGCGGGCTGCCCCTGCAGATAAAAAGTCGACCCCACCACCTTCGGGTCGCCACCGTAGTCCGACTGCCAGGTCTGATAACTCATTACCACCGCTGGCGCTGCACCGGGCGTATCGTCCGCATCCGTCAACACACGCCCTGCAAACGGTCCAATCCCAAACGTCGTAAAAAAATTACCCGAAACATACTGCGCACGTTCAGACTTCGCCGGCTCCGAGCCTCGCCGCGTCGTCTTCTGTTCGCCCCCCGCCTGCATGGCCGCTAGCCGTTCAAACTCCGGCGTAGTCTCCTGCAGATGCTTGTACAACTCATACGAGTAAAGATCGAAGTCACCATTGTCATTGATGAAGCCGCCATTGACGCAGCAATCATCCGTATCGCCCACACGAAACAGCGTCTTGGGATCTGCCACCGGCAACGACTTCATCAGCACCGCGTGCACCAGCGTAAAAATCGCCGTGTTTGCCCCAATCCCCAACGCAATCGTCAGCACAACGGTAATCGCAAAGCCCGGCGACTTGTAGAACTGACGCAACGCAACCCACATATCCTGCATGTAGTTCCTCCAGCGCTCGTGTGTCTGTCAGGCTCTTACGCTCCCATCGTGCAGTTAGTTCCAAACAATTTCGCCTCGGTTCACCCAGGCCACTCCCTCGATACCAGCCATAGCCAATCTGACCGCTCCTTCACCCAACGAGTCATATCATTCCGTCCAAAGTGGAAAAGCCTGCTCCATTCCAGCCATATTGATGACAAGTATCTGAACCATCGCACTTCGCATCCCGTATCCTAATTAGGAATATGAGTTCCGAACACAATAACCCCCGCAATCCCATTCGCATCGGCAGCAGAGGCTCCCAACTTGCCCTCTGGCAGGCCAACCACATCCTCTACGCTCTCCGCGACGCCGGCTATCACGTCGAACTCGAGATCATCCGCACCACCGGCGACCGCATGCAGCAGCCCGGCTTCGTCCCACCGCCCAACCTCGACGGCAAAGGCATCTTCATCAAAGAAATCGAAGAAGCCCTCGAAGAGGGCCGCATCGACCTCGCCGTCCACAGCCTGAAGGATCTCCCCACCAAACTGGCGCCTCAGTTCACCCTCGCTGCAATCCCCAAACGCGCTGACGCCCGCGACGTCTGGGTCTGCGAGTCATATTGGGCTCTTCATACTCTTCCCGCCGGAGGCCGAATAGGCACCACAAGTCCACGTCGCCGCGCTCAAATCCTCGCACTGCGCCCTGACGTCACCTTCGTCGATGTCCGCGGCAATATTGACACCCGCCTCCGCAAGCTTGAGCAGGGGCAGTGCGACGCCCTCGTCCTCGCCGCCGCCGGGCTCGACCGCCTCAAGCGCACCGAATCCGTCCATCAACGCTTCGCGCCATGCGAGCTCTGTCCGGCTCCCGGCCAGGGAGCATTAGCCCTCGAAACCCGCAGCGAATCGCACGTCATCGACGAAGCCCGCGACGCCTACATCCGCAATGCCATCGCCTTCCTCGAGCACCCCTACACCCGCTTCGCGATCGAAGCCGAACGCACCACCCTCGACGCCCTCGGCGGTGGCTGCTCTCTCCCCATCGGCGCCCACTGCTTCCACGAAGAAGGGAAGTGGAAGATGGTCGCCCAAGTCGTCTCACCTGATGGCGAATCCATGGTCCAGGTCGAAACTGAGGTCACCAACGACGCCGACCCCACCGAGCTTGGCCTCCGCGTCGCCGACGACCTCAAATCCAGGGGAGCACTCGATCTCCTCGCCGTTCCAACCCTCTGAAGGACCTCACAAATCTTGAACGCTTAGCGTTCGCGGATCCGTCACGCGCTGCATCAGGCCAGCGGCGATCAGCATGCAAACGCCCCCGGCAATAATTGCGTATATCCGATTGTTGTGAAGAAAGTGGGTCATAATCCACCCGAAGAACAGCGATGCGAGGATCTCTGGCGTAACCACAAAAAAATTGAAGATCCCCATGTAGACTCCGGTCCTCTCCGGTGGCAGTGAAGCAGCCAGCATGGCATACGGCATGGAAAGCGTGCTCGCCCACGCTATGCCCACACCCAGCATAGTAAATAGCAGCATGTATTTGTTGTGCATCAAGACCACCGACATCAACCCGACTGCGCCGCATAGCAAACACGCAGTGTGAGTCTTCTTGCGACCAATCGCCTTGGCAAGTCCCGGTAGCGCAAACGAGAATGCAAAGCACACGGCAGAGTAGGCTGCGAAGCAAACTCCTCCCCACTCGATCCCTGCCTTATAGTTCGGTGAACCAGGATCATTTGCGCCAAACACGTTGTGCGCCACCGCTACCGGGAAATAAAGCCACATGCAGAAAAGGCCAAGCCAGGTAAACAACTGCACTGGCCCCAGCCTCCGCATTGTCTCCGGCGTATCCTTAACGGCCGCCAGGATCTCCCTCGCACTGGCCATGAACCCGACCTTGCGGCTCTTGGCTCTGCGAAACGCCTCCATGTCTTCTGGTGGATATTCTGGAGTGGTCACAATAGTCCACAACACGGCGCTCATATAGGCAGCTGCCCCAATGTAAAAAGAGATCCGCACCGTAGTAGGTACCGCCCTCGCGTCCCCAACGACTTGATTCATGTGAAATACGTTGGTAAGTAACCAGGGAAGTGCCGATGCGATCACCGCTCCCAAGCCGATAAACAGACTCTGCATCGCAAAGCCCCGCGTCCTCTGCCCCTCCGGCAAAATGTCCGCGACAAATGCGCGAAACGGTTCCATGCTCACGTTGATCGACGCATCCAGAATCCACAACATCCCCGCCGCCATCCACAAGCTCGCACAGTTCGGCATCAAAAGCAGCATCAGCGAGCTGAGGATCGCACCCGCAAGAAAATAGGGACGTCTTCGTCCAAGTGGTCCCCATGTGTTATCGCTGGCGTGCCCGATGATCGGTTGAATCAGCAATCCTGTCAGCGGAGCGGCCAGCCACAGAATCGGAATCTGATCCGCCCTCGCTCCCAGGTACTCGTAGATAGCGCTCATATTGGCCATCTGCAGACCCCAGCCAAACTGAATCCCCAGAAAGCCAAAGCTCATGTTCCATATCTGCCAGAAGCTCCGATTGGGTTTTCTCATGGATGGTCTTCCTCTGGCTTCAATTTCAAGCAGCGACGCAGGGTTAAAATTCATAGCGGGCAAGCATAGCAGTCATCAGCAGCCAAGGGATAGAGAAAGACAACATACAATGTGCAAAGGTGCCAACCCTAACCAACAAACGCATCCTCATCACGCGAACCCGCCATCAGGCCTCCGAGCTCGCAACGCAGCTGGAGGCCCTGGGCGCGACCCCAATCCTTATCCCTACCATCGAGATCGCCCCTCCCGAAACCTACGCCCCACTCGACGCCGCCCTCACCTGTCTCCGCACCTACGACTGGCTCGTTTTCACCAGCGCCAACGCCGTCGAAGCCTTCCATCGCCGCGCCCAGTTCCAACGCCTCACCCAGCTCCCAAAACACATCGCCGTCATCGGCCCCGCCACCCTGCGCGCCGCCAATAATATCGGCCTAACGATCGATCTCGTCCCACCGAAATACGTTGCCGAATCTCTTGCTGAAGCGCTCCTCCCCGACGCCCCCGGTAAATCCTTCCTCCTCGTCCGAGCCGCCGAAGCCCGCGACACAATCCCCGAAGCCCTCACCGCCGCCGGTGCCATCGTCACCATCGCCGAAGCCTACCGCAATCAAGTCCCCCCCGACTCCATCCCGGCACTTCAAGCCCTCTTCAGCGCCATCGCAGACTATCCTGATGCCATCACCTTCACCAGCGCCTCAACAGCCCGAAACCTCATCGCTCTCCTCGAGACCGCCAATCTCACCCTTCCGCCGACCATCGTCCTCGCATCGATAGGTCCCGTCACGAGCCAGGTGCTTCGCGACCTCGGCTACGAACCGACAATCGAAGCGGCCGAAGCCACCATCCCCTCGCTCGTGCAATCGCTCCTCGACCACTTCAGCCTGTCCAGCTAACATCATCGCTGCTCCTGTTTCACACTTCGCAAGCCGGCCCTTAATAATCCGATGACGCGAAAGGCAGGCAGTATGCGCAACCTATCTCGATCTCCACGCTCTAACTCACTTCTCGTTGCAGCTATGTTGGCGATGATCGCAGTACCCGCAGCCCTCACTCTCCATACTGTCCAACTTTCCGCGCTAAAGCCTGCAATCGCGACAAACCCATACTCATCTCCCTACGGCTATACCGTAAGCACCTTGCTCTTCATCATCCCCATCTTCGTAATAGCCTTCTGGTTCGTTCCGTCAGAAGGAGTCAGAATCGAAAAGAAGAGTTTCTGGTGCACGATCGCTTTACTCTTTCCCATTGGCGCAGCTCTGGACTTCTTCTTCGCCAGGTACTTCTTCGTCTTCCCCAACGCAGGCGCCACTCTGGGAGTCAGAGCCCCGGCTCTAGGCAATCCGGTACCGATCGAAGAGTATATTTTCTACCTCAGTGGATTTCTCTGCGTCCTGCTCCTCTACATCTGGTTCGATCAGTACTGGCTCGCCGCCTACAACATTCACAGCGAGACACTTCAACGGCGACAGTTCCTAAAGCTCCTCAAACTCCATCCAGAATCCATCGCGCTGGCCGTGATCCTCATCGCAGGAGCGATCCTCTACAAGCACCATCTCTCAAACGAACCCACCGGCTTTCCCGGCTACTTCATCTTTCTCTCCCTCACCGCTCTCGTCCCCTCATCGGCCTTACTTCCATCAGCGCGTCCCGTCATCAACTGGCGCGCCTTAAGCTTTACAACCTTCTTCGTCCTGTTGATCAGCCTTCTCTGGGAGGCCACCCTCGCCATACCCTACGGCTGGTGGAACTTTCGCAAGGAACAAATGCTGGGAATCCGCATCACCGCGTGGGGAGCGCTTCCAATTGAAGAAGTCTGTCTCTGGATCGCAGTGACCTA